>JAFGNZ010000371.1 GCA_016926755.1 Myxococcaceae bacterium
GAGGAGTTGGATCGGCTGATCAAGGACCGAGAGACGCAGCACTGAGTTGCCGTACCCGACCTGATTGCCTGCCGGCCCGCGGGGCCGGCCCCCCGCGATGACCGACACCATTGAACTGTCCAAGGCCTACGAGCCAACCGAGGTCGAGAGCCGCTGGTCCAGGTTCTGGCTGGAGCGGAAGTACTTCCACGCCGAAGCCACCTCCGACAAGCCGCCCTTCTGCATCGTCCTGCCGCCGCCCAACGTGACGGGCAGCCTGCACCTGGGCCACGCTCTCACCGCCACCATCGAGGACATCCTCGTCCGCTGGAAGCGGATGAGCGGCTACAACGCCCTCTGGATGCCCGGCACGGATCACGCCGGCATCGCCACCCAGATGGTGGTGGAGAAGGAGCTGAAGAAGACGGAGAAGAAGAGCCGCCACGATCTGGGGCGCCCGGAGTTCCTCAGGCGCGTCTGGCAGTGGAAGGAGAAGTACGGCAAGCGCATCGGCGAGCAGCACCAGTACCTGGGCGCCTCGCTGGACTGGGACCGCGAGCGCTTCACCATGGACGAGAAGTCCTCGGCCGCGGTGCGCGAGGTGTTCGTCCGGCTGCATGAGGAGGGGCTCATCTACCGGGCCCACAAGCTCATCAACTGGTGCCCCTCCTGCCACACCGCGCTGAGCGATCTGGAGGTGGAGCACGAGCCGCAGAAGGGCTCGCTCTGGCACATCCGCTACCCGGTGAAGGGCTCGGATCGGGCGCTCACCGTGGCCACCACGCGCCCGGAGACGATGCTGGGCGACACCGCGGTGGCCATCCACCCGGACGACGAGCGCTACCAGGGGCTGGCCGGCGGCACCGTCCTGCTGCCGCTGGTGGAGCGGGAGATCCCCATCATCGCGGACGCCGAGCTGGTCAGCATGGAGTTCGGCACGGGCGTGGTGAAGGTGACTCCGGCGCACGACTTCAACGACTACCAGACGGGGCTCCGGCACAACCTGCCGATGATCTCCATCCTCGATGACAACGCGCGCACCAACAAGGAGACGGGCCCGTACGCGGGGCTGGATCGCTACGAGGCGCGCAAGAGGGTCATCGAGGATCTGTCGCTGCAGGGCCTGCTGGAGAAGGAGGAGCCGCACGAGCTCTCCCTGGGCCACTGCCAGCGGTGCGGCACGGTGGTGGAGCCGCGCCTGTCGCCGCAGTGGTTCGTGAAGATCGAGCCGCTGGCCAAGCCGGCCATCGAGGCGGTGGAGCAGGGCCGCACGAAGTTCGTCCCCGAGTCCTGGACGAACACCTACTTCCAGTGGATGGAGAACATCCACGACTGGTGCATCAGCCGCCAGCTCTGGTGGGGACACCAGATCCCCGCCTACTACTGCACCACGTGCAGCCCGCGGGTGGGGGATGACACGGACCTGCCCGAGGGTGCGCCCACCGTGCGGGTGGGGGGCGTGGACTTCGCCCGGGCCGAGCCCATCGTGGCGCGCCAGCAGCCCCCGCACTGCCCCAAGTGCGGCGGCACGAACTTCACGCAGGATCCGGACGTGCTGGACACGTGGTTCAGCTCCGCGCTCTGGCCCTTCTCCACGCTGGGCTGGCCGGAGAAGACGGCCGAGCTGAAGACCTTCTACCCGACGTCCGTCATGGAGACGGGCCACGACATCATCTTCTTCTGGGTCGCCCGGATGATGATGATGGGCCTGCACTTCATGGGCGACGTGCCCTTCCGCACCGTCTACCTGCACGCGATGGTGCGCGACGAGAAGGGCGAGAAGATGTCGAAGACGAAGGGGAACGTGATCGATCCCCTCGACATCATCCTGGGCGCCTCGCAGGAGAACCTCTCGCCCACGCTGCGCAACAAGTTCCCCCAGGGGATGCCGGCGTTCGGCGCGGACGCGCTGCGCTTCACGCTGGCCTCGCTCACCCAGCAGGGCCGCGACATCAAGCTGTCGCTGGATCGCGTGGCCGGGTACAAGGCGTTCTCCAACAAGCTGTGGAACGCCAGCCGCTTCGTGCTGATGAACCTGGGCGACTTCCGCCTGGACACGCGCCCCATCAAGGAGCGCGAGCTGACGCTGGCGGATCGCTGGATCCTCGCGCGGCTGCAGCGCGCCATCGTGGACACGCGCCTGGCGCTGGAGACCTACGCCTTCTCCGAGGCCGCCTCCACGCTGTACCAGTTCCTCTGGTCCGAGTTCTGTGACTGGTACATCGAGCTGGCCAAGGGTCCGCTCTACGGAGACAACGCGCGCGCCAAGGACAACACCCGCGCGGTGCTCGTCTTCACGCTGGAGCGCACCCTGCGCCTGCTGCACCCGTTCATGCCGTTCATCACCGAGGAGATCTGGCAGAAGCTGCCGATCCCGCGCTCGGTGGACTCGATCATGATCTCGCCGTACCCGGAGCCGGACTCGCGGCTGGCGGACTTCGCCGCCGAGACGGAGATGGGGCCCGTGGTGGCCGCCATCGAGGGGATCCGCGCCATCCGTGGCGAGAGCAACCTGCCGCCCTCGGCGAAGCTGGTGGCCCACGTGCAGAGCGCCAACGCGGCCCTGCGCGCCACCGTGGAGCGCTCGCGCGGCTACCTGGCGACGCTCGCCGGCCTGTCCGAGGTCCACGTGGAGCCGCCCGGGCGCAAGCCGCCCCAGGCCGCGGTCTACGTGGGCCCGGAGCTGG
Organism: Myxococcaceae bacterium; assembly: GCA_016926755.1. GTDB lineage: Bacteria > Myxococcota > Myxococcia > Myxococcales > Myxococcaceae > Hyalangium. The sequence continues at coordinate 2,667 of JAFGNZ010000371.1, forward strand.
AGATCTACGTGCCGCTGGCCGGGCTCATCGACGTGGAAGCAGAGCGCGAGCGGCTGAACAAGGAGATCGCCCGCGCGGAGCAGGAGCTGGCGGGCGTGCTGCGCAAGCTGGAGAACCCCAACTTCGTCGCCAAGGCCCCGCCGGATGTCGTGGAGAAGGATCGGGCCCGCGTCGAGGAGCTGAAGGCCCGCAAGGCCAAGCTGCAGGATCACCTCAATCGGATAGCCCCGGAGGCGTCCATGTCCGAAGAGACCATTCCCGAAGCAGTGGAAGACACGCTCGCGAATCCCCAGTCGGCCCAGCTGAAGGTGGCGCCGCCCGTCGCCCCCTCGGGGGACGGTGTGGACTTGAGCAAGGAGTTGACGGGGGAGCTCGAGGCCAGCGCGGAGATCGTGAACCCCCAGATCACGGACGCGCTGAACAAGCTGCGTGAGGGCACCAAGGAGGGGCTGTCCGCCAAGGACCACCAGGATCTGGGGGTCGCGTACATGAGCATGGGGCTCGTGGACGACGCGATGCGCGAGTTCGAGCAGGCCAAGCAGGGCGGGGAGGAGAGCCCCGTGCCCATGAAGGCCGCGCCCAAGAAGGCTGCGCCCAAGAAGGCCGCTGCCAAGAAGGGCCCTGGCAAGAAGAAGAAGGCTCCTGCCAAGAAGGCGCCTGCCAAGAAGGCTCCTGCCAAGAAGGCGCCTGCCAGGAAGGCGCCTGCCAGGAAGGCCGCCGCGAAGAAGGCTGCCGCGAAGAAGGCTCCAGCCAGGAAGGCCGCCGCGAAGAAGGCTCCAGCCAGGAAGGCCGCCGCGAAGAAGGCCCCGGCCAGGAAGGCCGCGAAGAGGGCTCCGGGCAAGAAGGCCGTGGCGAAGAAGGCTCGGCGGTAAGGGGAGAGGACTTGAAGGACTACCTCGACCGTCTCATCGAACTCGCCCTGGACGAGGATCTCGGGGCGGCGGGGGACGTAACCTCCAATGCCTTGGTGCCGCCGGAGGTGGTGGGCTCCGGGGAGCTGCTCGCCAAGGAGCAGCTCGTGCTCGCCGGCCTCGAGGCGTTCGCCCGCGTGTTCCACGCCGTGGACCGGGACGTGCGGGTGGAGCTCCTCCGGCGCGATGGGGAGGAGATCAAGCCCCGGATCGTGGCCGCGAAGGTCTCCGGCAGGCTGCGCTCGCTGCTGGCCGCCGAGCGCACCGCGCTCAACATCGTGCAGCGCATGTCCGGCATCGCCACACTCTCCCAGCAGGCGATGACGGTCGTGCGCGGCTCCAAGCTCAAGGTGCTCGACACTCGCAAGACGCCCCCTGGCCTGCGCGGCCTGGCGAAGGAAGCGGTCCGGCTGGGCGGCGCCTCCAACCACCGCTTCGGCCTCTTCGATGGGATCCTCATCAAGGACAACCACATCGCGGCGGTGGGGGGCTCCATCAAGGAGGCCCTGCGCCGCGCTCGGGCCTACGCTCCGCGCCTGGTGAAGATCGAGATCGAGGTCACCAACCTCAAGCAGCTCGCCGAGGCCATCGAGGGTGGCGCGGACGTGGTGATGCTCGACAACATGGATGACGCGCAGATCCGTCAGGCCGTGGAGCTCACCGCCGGCCGGGTCCCGCTCGAGGTCTCCGGCGGTGTCACCCTCGAGCGGCTGCCCCGGCTGGCCAAGCTCGGCGTGGACTTCGTGTCCATGGGCTCGCTCACGCACTCGGCGAGGGCGATGGATCTGTCGCTGGAGATCGCCACCACCCGGAGTCCAGGCCGCGCTCCCGGCGCCCGGAAGGCCCGAGCCTGAGCCCAGGCTCCAGGACTGGCGTGGCGCTCAGCGGCCGTTCGTGAAGAGCTCGGTCCGGGGCTCCCCCTCGCAGGAGGCGGGGGCTCCCAACTCCAGCAGCGCCGCGAGCGTAGGGGCCACGTCCGTCGCGCTGATCTCGCGCATGTACGTCCCAGGCCGCACGCCCTTGCCGGCGAAGACGACCGGGATCTGCTGGTCGTAGCTGTACGGCGTGCCGTGGTTGGTGCCAGTCGTCCGGTCACTGATGACGTGGAAGGGCTGCGGCACGAAGAGCACGTCCCCGCTACGCCCGGGGTAGTAGCCGCGTCGAAGCTGGGAGAGGAGCCCCGCCACGTCCGGCGCCGTGTAGAGGTCGTCCCTCGCCACCGCCGTCACGATGCCGGGCTGCCGCGAGAGCCACTCCGCCGCGGCCCGCCGCACCGCCGCGCCATCCACCTTGCCCTCCGCGAGCGCCTTGCCCCCCAGGTACAGGTCCAGCTCCTCCTGGGTGACCGTCACGTCCGCCTGCGGGAAGCGGGCCCGCAGCGCCTGCGCGAGCCCCTGCGCCAGCTCCTTGGGGTTCAGCCGCCGGGAGGGGAGGCCCTCGGAGGCCCAGTGCTCGGGGGCCGCCGCGCCACCATGGTCGGCCGTGAGCACGATCACCAGGTTGGCCCGGCCTCCCGCGGCGCGCTCGGCCGCGGTGATGAGCTCGCCCACCGCGCGGTCCAGCCGGTACAGCGAGTCCTGCATCTCCCACGAGTAGGCTCCATAGGCGTGGTAGACGCGATCCGTGCCGCTGAAGCTCACCGCGAGGAGATCCGGCACGTCGTCCTTGCCCAGGCTCTCGCCCTCGATGGCGGCCTTCGCCGCCTGCACGAGCAGATCATGGGAGAACGGAGAGATGGCGAGCGCCGTGTACGAGCGGAGCCCCGGGGCCTGGAGTCCACCATTGAGCAGGTGAGGGAAGGTGCGGCCCAGGCCGTACTCGTCCTCCTCATAGGAGCGATCGTCCTCGCCCAGGTACTCGGTCTTCGGCAGCAGCGGCGTCCACTGCTGCGAGAAGTACCCCTCTGGCAGGCCGCGATCGTTGAAGCTCTTCAGCCACCCGGGGAACTCCTTCGTGTACCAGGTGCCAGTGACGAACTTCCCCACCGTCTCGTTGAACCAATAGGCCTGGCCGAGCCGGCCCGCCAGCGCGATGGCCGCGCGCCCCTTGCCCGCAAGCGCCACCACCTTGCCCCGCGAGCGCGAGGTGATGCGGAGCCGATCCCCGAGCGTCTCCGCCATCAGGTTGAGGGGGCTGGTGTCTCCGGTGCTGGCGACGGACAGGGGGACCTCCAGCACCGGGTGCGCCTCGTCCCGGAAGACGCTCTGCGGCGCCCCGGTGGCGCGATCGACGATCCGGTTGTCGACGATCCCGTGGAGCCAGGGGTTGGCGCCGGTGAGCAGGGTGGCGTGGCCGGCGGCCGTCCGTGGCTTGGCGTAGTCGAGGCGGGCGTACGGGAAGAAGGCCCCTCCGTCGAGCAGCTGACGCATCCCGCTCTTGAACTTCGGGCGCGTGCGCAGCAGAAGGTCCGTCCCGAGCGCATCCACGGTGATGAACAGGGCGAGCCGGGGCGGCTTGGCGAGCGCGGGGAGGGAGATGAGGACGAGGGCCAGGGCGAGGAGGCGCACCATAGAAGGCGCATCTTCGCCGCCAGATGGTCAGAAGCAACCAACTCTGTCTCCCGGTCGCTTGGAGGGGCCTCATGGCCCTGTTACGGTCCGCGACAGCATGGTGGAGGCGCGGCTACGAGTCATCTATGGCGACACCGACCAGATGGGGGTCGTCTATCACGCCAACTACTTCCGCTACTTCGAGTTCTCCCGCATGGAGTTCTTCCGGGTGCGCGGCGGCAGCTACCGCGAGCTGGAGCGGGACGGCTTCATGCTCCCCGTCGTCGAGGCCACCTGCCAGTACAAGGCCCCCGCGCGCTATGACGACCTGCTCCTCATCCGCCCGCGGGTGAGCGAGCTGCGCCGCGCCTCGATCGTCTTCACCTACGAGGTGGCCCGCGAGGACGCGCCGTCCACGCTGCTGTGCACCGGCCGCACCCTCCACGCCTGCGTGGGGCGGGACGGCAGGCCCAAGCGCCTCCCGGACGCGTTCGTGCGCCTGATCGAACAGTCTCCCTGAAGCTCTTCACCTGTTACCCAAGGAGTCCGCAATGGATCGCAACCTGGCAATCGAGGCGGTGCGCGTCACCGAGATGGCCGCCATCGCCTCCGCCCGTCTGATGGGTCGTGGCAGCAAGAACGAGTCGGATCAGGCCGCGGTGGACGCCATGCGCCGCGCCTTCGACGCGCTGTACATCGACGGCACCGTCGTCATCGGTGAGGGCGAGCGCGATGAGGCGCCCATGCTCTACATCGGTGAGAAGGTGGGCAAGCGCACCGAAGGGGCCCCCGAGGTGGACATCGCCCTGGATCCGCTGGAGGGCACCAACCTGTGCGCCTACGGGCGCCCGGGTGCCATCGCCGTGGTGGCCATGGCCAGCAAGGGCTGCCTGCTCAACGCGCCGGACACGTACATGGAGAAGCTGGCGGTGGGCCCGCGCGCGCGGGGCGCCATCGATCTGCGGCGCAGCCCCACGGAGAACCTCCGCGCCATCGCGGAGAAGAAGAAGGTCTACGTGGAGGATCTCACCGTGGTCATCCTCGATCGCGAGCGGCACGCGGATCTCATCAAGGAGGTGCGGGCCGCCGGCGCGCGCATCCGCCTCATCGAGGACGGAGACGTGGCCGGCGCCATCTCCACCTGCTTCGAGGA
>JAFGNZ010000063.1 GCA_016926755.1 Myxococcaceae bacterium
AGCGAACGACTGCTGCCCGCGGAGACGCTCGCGTACTACAAGGCTCACCTGCCCCCGCACGCCCAGGTGGAGGTGGTGGAGGGCTTCGGGCACGTCCCCCAGGTGGAGCGGCCCGATGAGCTGGTCTCCCACCTGGTGCGCTTCGCTGACACGGCGGTGCTCTAGCCGAGGGTGTAGACTGGCCGGGCCACTCCAGGAAAGGACACACCCCGTGAACCGCCTGCTCCACTCGTGGCGTGTGGCGCTCGCGGCGGGCCTGCTGCTCGCCGCGGCCACCGCGCGCGCGGACCACGAAGACGACACCTACAAGAACCTGGAGGTGTTCGCGCGGGTGCTCTCCTACGTGGAGAACAACTACGTGGAGCGGGTGGACAACCGCAAGCTGATGCACGGCGCCATCAAGGGCATGCTCGAGACGCTGGATCCGCACACGCTCTTCATGCCGCCGGAGGTCTTCAAGGAGATGAAGATCGACACCTCCGGCGAGTTCGGAGGGCTGGGGGTCGAGATCGCCCGCAAGGGCGACAGCATCGTCGTGGTGGCGGCCGTCGAGGACACCCCCGCGGCGCGCGCCGGCCTGCGCCCGGGGGACGAGATCCTCCGCATCGATGACGAGAACACGCACGGGCAGGACCTGGCGTGGGCGCACCAGCGGCTGCGCGGCCCGGCGGGCAGGCGGGTGCTGCTCACCATCATGCGCGAGGGCTTCAACGCGCCTCGTGAGATCGCCATCATCCGCGACCACATCCGCATCGTGTCCGTGGAGGGGGCGCTCTACGGCGGCATCGGCCACGTGAAGGTGAAGAACTTCCAGGACCGCACGGATCTCTACCTGCGCAGGGAGCTGGACCGGCTGCGCACGCTCAACGGGGGCAAGGAGCTGCGGGGGCTGGTGCTGGATCTGCGCAACAACCCGGGCGGGCTGCTGGATCAGGCGGTGGCGGTGAGCGACCGCTTCCTGCCGGGCAACCTGCCCATCGTGAGCACGCGCGGGCGGGACGGGCGCAACGCCACCGAGGAGCGCAGCAAGGACCGGGACACGGAGGCCAACTATCCGCTGGTGGTGCTGGTGAACGCGGGCAGCGCCTCGGCCTCGGAGATCGTCGCCGGCGCGCTGCAGGATCACGGCCGCGCCGTCCTCCTGGGCACGCAGACCTTCGGCAAGGGCAGCGTGCAGACCGTCATCGAGCTGGAGGATGGCTCGGGGCTGAAGCTGACCATCGCGCGCTACTACACGCCCAAGGGCCGCAGCATCCAGGAGCGCGGCATCACCCCGGACTTCTCCGTGCCGGACGATCCCGGCGGCAAGCCCGGCCGTGAGACGCGGGAGAAGGACCTGGAGCGCCACTTCAAGGCGGAGCCCGTCGTGTCCAGCCCCGAGCACGCCCCCAGCCCGCGCGCGCTGCCGGCCAACCTCAAGCCGTGGGACGTGGCCGCGAAGCTCAAGGATCCTCCCCTCAAGGTCGCCCTGGAGTACCTCCACGGCGTGGCCGGGGCCGAGGCGCGCACCCCGGCCCCAGCGGGGGCCTCGGAGCGATAGTTGCGTTCCCAACTGGCTTTTCACCGCGCAGTCCGTTTAATGCTCGGCGCATGGTGGGAGGAGTGATGCGACGATCCAGGAACCGCGTGCTGGATGCGGCGCTGAGTGGCCTGCTGGTAGGCCTGCTCGCCGTCGGTCCGGCCTTCGCGCAGCAGTCCCCCGAGCGCCTGCTGCCCCCGGCGCCCCCGGCCGCGGCGGCGCCGAAGCTCACCGTCGTGGTGGTGCCGCTGGACGCGCCGGCCCGCGCCCAGGTGCCGCGGCTGACGTACCTGGCCGAGCAGGCCGTGAGGGGCGCCGGGCGCTTCTCGCTGGTGCGGCTGGTCGACGCGCTGGATCCCCAGGGGGCCAGCATCCGCGAGGCGAAGGCCCAGGCGGCCACCGCCGCCTTCCAGGAGGGCGTGAAGGCCTACGACGAGCTGGACACCCAGAAGGCGCTCCAGCAGTTCGACAAGGCGGCGCAGACCTATGAGGGCAGCGATCTGTCCCTGCACTTCGAGGAGATGAGCCGGGCGCGGGTGATGAAGATCGCCTCGTACGTGGCCAACGGCGACAACAAGGCGTTCCTCCGGGAGCTGAAGGAGGTGCTGGCCCGCAATCCGCGCGCCGAGTTCTCCCCCAACTACTTCCCGCCGGATGAGCTCGCCATCGTCGAGAAGACGCGCAAGGCGATCCTCGCCGAGGCGAACAGGACGCTCCTGGTGAGGACCGGCGAGGTGATCGCGCAGGTCTTCGTGGACGGGCAGTTCCAGGGGCCCTCGCCCGTGACGCTCTCGAGCCTCACGTCCGCCGAGCACTTCGTCACCATCATCGCCCCCGGCTACAAGCCCGCCCAGGGGAGGGTCCGAGGCGAGGCGAGCTTCACCCTCCAGCCTGTGCCGACCGAGCTTCGCCTGCGCGCCCTGGTGGAGCAGATCGCCAACGAGCCCGAAGGCCCGGGGCGGGACGCGGCGCTCAAGGAGCTGGGCGCGCTCGCGGGGACGCAGCAGGTGCTGGCGGTGTTGGTGCGAGCCACTCCCAGCGCGGCCGCTCAGGATCTCATCGCGCTCCGGCTGGACGTGTCCGACGGCCACAACCTGGGCTACGCGACGGCGCCGGTACCCTCCATGGGGGAGGCGATGGACGCGGCGCTCCAGGGGGGGCTCACCCGCGTGCTGCAGGCGGACGCGCCGCGCATGGGCGGGCCCGTGAGACACTTCGCTTCCGCCAAGGCGGGCCCGGGGCGCCGGACAGCGGGGTATGTGCTGATCGCCACGGGGGCGGCGCTCGTGGCGGGAGGCTTCTATTTCGGCCTCGAGGCCTCCTCCCGGTCGAGTCGCTTCAAGGAGACACCTCAGACGAGCCCCCGCGCGGAGCAGCTGCGCTCCGACGGAAAGACGTTCGCGCTCATCGCCGACCTGGGCATCCTCGCGGGCCTCGTCTCGGCGGGAGCGGGCAGCTGGCTGGCCTTCAGTGGAAGTGGGGGCGACGGCAAGACCCAGGCACGGCCGAGCCGCTCGGCGCCTCCTCCGGGGCCGCCGCCGGCTCGTGAGACACCACCGCCGTCTCGCCCTGCGGACGCTTCGGTGACGGCGCCCCAGGACACGCCCGCAGCGGCACCCCAGGACACGCCCGTGGCGGCACCCCAGGACACGCCCGCCGCGCCTCCTCGCGAGGAGGCACCGAAGCGTGGACAGGCTGCCAGGCGCGAGGAGGCTGCGAAGCGCGAGGAAGCAGAGCGCCTCAAGCGTGAGGAGGAGCAGCGGCGCAAGCGCGAGGAGGAGCGGCGCAAGCGCGAGGAGGAGGGGCAGAAGAAGCGGCGACCACTCGACGAAGACGATCTCCGGAACTACTAGCCATGCGCTCTCTTCGAAACTCGTGGCTGCTCGCGGTCGTAGCCTTCTTGTCCGCCTGCAGCCTGCTCGTTGACTTCGATCCCGAGGGTCAGCCCTGTGACTCTCTCAACCAGTGTCTCCCGGACTACGCCTGCGAGGACGGGGGCTGTGTCTCCTCGCCTGGGGCCAGGCCGGACGGAGGCACCTCCAGGACGGACGGCGGCACCGGCGGCCCTTGAAGGCACTCCGAACGCGGCCCCGCCGAGCCGTCTGCCTGCCTTGACCCGCGTGGTCGTCCAGCCGCGCCGTGGCTGGAGGGCCACGGGCTACAGACATGTATGCCCGTGAAATTACAGGGTTACAGCCACTCCCGCTGGCAGTTTTCGTGACCTGTAGCAGGGTTGGTGTTGGCATCCCGCGTGCTGAGGAACGGACCCAGGAGGAGTTCACCAACATGGGCAAGCGTGTCGGAGTGCTGATGGGCGGGTGGGGCGAGGAGCGGGAGATTTCACTGAAGACGGGAGAGGCGGTGGTGGCCGCGCTGGAGGAGCAGGGGCACACCGTCACCCGCATCTTCGCCGGGCCGGGGCTGGACCGGGTGCTGCGGGGGGCGGAGATGGACGTGGCCTTCCTCGCGCTGCATGGGCGGATGGGCGAGGACGGCAAGGTCCAGGGCCTGCTGGAGCTGCTCGAGCTGCCCTACACGGGCTCTGGGGTGCTGGCCTCCGCGCTGGCGATGAACAAACCCTTCGCCAAGAAGCTCTTCCGGCTGCACAACCTGCCCACCCCGCAGGGCTATCGCATCGGGCGGGACGAGCTCTCCTCGCTCCAGGAGCGCCACGGGGATCTGGGCTTCCCGTGCGTGGTGAAGCCGGCGTGCGGCGGCTCGTCGGTGGGGCTGGCCCGGGTGAGCGACGACGAGGCGCTGAGCTCCGCGGTGGCCGAGGCGTGCCGGTACGGTGGCGAGGCCCTGGTGGAGCGCTACGTGCGCGGCCGTGAGGTGACGGTGGGCATCCTGGGCGGCGAGGTGCTGGGGAGCTGTGAGATCTCCTACCCGCGCGAGGGCTTCGACTACGAGGCCAAGTACAAGGGCGGCTCGCGCTACTTCCTGCCGCCGCGGCTGTCGCCCACGCGCCTGGCCAACGTGGAGGCGCTGGCGCTGGCGGCCTGGCGCGCGCTGGGCTGCCGTGGCTATGGCCGGGTGGACCTCATCTGCTCGGACGAGGAGAACGACGTCGTGCTCGAGGTCAACACGCTGCCTGGGATGACGCCCACGAGCCTGCTGCCGAAGATCGCGGCGCAGCGGGGCATCCGCTTCCCGGAGCTGTGCGACCGCATCCTGTCGCTCGCCACCCGCGATGAGGCGGGGGTGACCGAGGCGCCCGAGATGGGCGCCGTGCAGCCCGCCGCGCTCCGCGCCGTGGGCGGGGCTCATGCCAGGAATTGCCAGTCCGCTTTTGCCTTGCGCGGTTCCGCCTGAAAGCCCGTCACCTCAACGGAAAGGACTGACAGGCATCCAGGCGGAAGGCTGGGAAGAGGGAAACTGCTCACTACTTTGCAAACCGTGAAAGCCGCGCTCCGCAGGCCCACTCGACCTCCTGGCAGCATGTAATCTATGCCTTGAGAGTCGGGGGGCTGTGCAAATGTCATCTCTGGCGCATGGAAATCCAGGGCTTCGCCTGGGGTGGCGATGCCCGAGCGGCGTGGTGCTCGCGCTGCTGCTCCTGGTTCCCCTGGCGACCCATGGCGCGGGGCTGCCCGCAACCTTGCGAGCCTCCATGCTGGTGCGAGTCCTTGCCTATGACCGAAGGCTGGGGCAGCACCCGCCTCCCCTCACCCTCGCCGTCACTCACCGCGAGGGAGATGCGGCGTCGGAGCTCCTTGGGCGTGAGTTCAGCACCGCGCTGGAGGCGGCCTCGCGAGGCAGATCCATCGCCGGCCGGGCCTTGCGCGTGGTGCGCATAGGCTTCAACGACACCCAGCAACTCCAGACAGACCTTTCCCAGATGCACGCGGTGGCCCTCTATGTCTGTGAGGGGTTGGAAGCCGAGTCCAGGGACATCGCCCAGGTGACGCGACGGCTCTCCGTCCTGTCCATCGCTGGGAGTGAGGCGCAGATCAATCAAGGGCTGGCCATTGGCCTGGAGCGGAAGGGCAACAGCCCTGTCATTCTCATCCACCTGGCGGCGGCCCGAGCGGAGGGAGCGGATCTCGATGCCGGGCTGTTGAGCCTGTCCCGCCTCATCGAGCCTGGCGGAGAGGAGCCCTGAGCATGGCGTTCCGTCACCTCTCCCTGCGAGCCCGTCTGGTCCTCCTCGTCGCGCTCCTCTTCGCGGCGTTCGCCCTGTTCTTCCTCGTCTTCGTTCCGGAGCGCATGGATGCCCAGGCGCAGCACTGGGCGCTCGGCCGGGCGAAGGGGATCGCTCAGCTGCTGGCCAGCGCCACGGGGCCGGCGCTCGACTTCGGGGATGCACTCAACGGTCAGAGCCATCTCCAGGCGCTCGCCTCCACGCCGGAGGCCACCTTCGGCCTGCTGCTGCGCGAGGACGGCACGCCGCTGGCCAGCTGGCACCCGGAGCGCGCCGTGGCAGTCCCCCGGGGCTTTCCCGAGGGAGCGCGGATCCTCGGGCAGGAGGTGGTGGCGCGGGTCAACATCCAGACCCGAGGGGGGCAGCAGGGGGCGCTCCTGCTGGGCTTCAGCCTCGCCGAGCTGCGGCGGGAGAGCCAGCGCACCCTGCAGCTGGCGGCAACCGTCTCCGCGCTCATCTTCGGCTTCGGGGTGCTGGCGGCCTTCGGCCTGGGGACCCTGCTGGTCCGGCCGCTCCGGCACGTCACCCAGGTGGCGCTGCGCATCTCCCAAGGAGAGTTCGACGCCCAGAAGGAGCTGGATCTCACGCGGCGCGACGAGCCGGGGGCTCTTGCCTCCGCGCTGTCACGGATGCTCCAGCGGCTGTACGAGCAGAGGGCCCTCATCGAGTCCCAGAGCGAGGCCTCCTCCGAGGGCATCCTCACCATCTCCGAGGAGGGAATGCTGCTGGCCCACAACCAGCGCTTCCTCCAGCTCTGGCACCTGCCCCCGGAGCGGCTGGAAGGGCATCGCCTGGAGGAGCTCTTCCAGGTCCTCGCGCCGCTCATGGTGGACCCCGAGGCGCTGTGGCGCATGGTGGACTTCCAGCGGGAGCCGCCCGCGAGTGGCGCGGAGGAGCTCGGCCTGAAAGACGGGCGGACGCTCACGGCCTACCGGGCCCCCATTCAGGGCCGGGAGGGGGCGCGCTTTGGGTGGGGGCTCTACTTCCAGGACATCACCGAGCGGCTGGCGCAGGAGCGAGTCCGCGCGCGCAACGCCGAGCTCGAGCAGCGGGTGGCCGAGCGCACCGAGGAGCTCGCCGGCCGCCTGCGTGAGCTGCGCGAGGCCCAGGCGCAGCTCATCCTCGCGGACCGGCGCACGTCCGTGGGCACCCTGGCCGCTGGCGTGGCGCACGAGGTCAACAACCCGCTCGCCTACCTCACCTCCAACATCCATTACGTCCTCCAAGAGCTGCCCGAGCTGCGAGCAACCCTCATGCCCGGCTGTCCTCCCGAGGCGAGAAAGCGCACGGACGAGGCGTGGAAGGAGGTGACCGATGCGCTGACCGAGGCGAGCGAGGGTTGCTCGCGCGTCCAGCACATCGTCCAGAGCCTCAAGTCGTTCTCGCGGGGAGACGATGACACGCGCAAGGCGGTCGAGATCCCCCACAGCCTCGAGACGGCGATCAGCATGGCCTCGAACGAGCTGCGTCACCGCGCCCGGCTCGTGCGCGCCTACCAGCCGGTGCCCTACGTCGAGGCCAATGACGTGCACCTGGTCCAGATCTTCCTCAACCTGCTCATCAACGCCGCCCATGCCATCGAGCCCGGCGCGGCGGACCAGAACGAGATCCGGATCACCACCTGCCAGAGTGATGAGGGACAGGTGCGGGTGAGCATCAGCGATACCGGCAGTGGCATGTCCCCGGAGGTGCGCAGCCGCCTGTTCACCCCCTTCTTCACCACCAAGCCCGTGGGGGTGGGGACCGGGCTGGGGCTGTCCGTCTGCCAGGGCATCGTCACCCGCCTGGGGGGACGCATCGAGGTCCACAGCGAGCAGGGGCGTGGCAGCACCTTCACCGTCGTCCTCCCCCCCGCTCGCCGCAGCGCCGCCAGGGCCCTCCCACCGGCTCCGTCCATCGCGCGGCCCCCATCGCACGGCGGCCGGGTGCTGGTGGTGGATGACGATCCCCTGGTGGGCTCCTCGCTGCGCCGGATCCTCGAGTTCGAGTACGACATCACCGTCGCCTCCAGCGCACGCAAGGCCCTGGACGCCATCCTCCAGGGCACCCGGTTTGATCTCATCCTGTGCGACCTGATGATGCCGGAGATGACCGGCATGGACTTCTTCGCCGAGCTGCAGCGGCTGTTCCCCACCCAGGCCGACGCGGTCCTCTTCTTCACGGGAGGCGCCTTCACCGAGGCGACCCGCGACTTCATCGCGCGGCGGGCGGATCGGGTGCTGTCCAAGCCCATCGACACCCAGCTCCTGCTCGAACACCTCCGGATCCGGATGGATCAGAGCAGGGCCGTCCCCAGTCCCCTCGCTTCCCCCATGGTCTGAGGCAGATGCGACCTGCTCCCGCCATTGGCGCGCTGTTCCTGGGCGGGGCCCTGCTGGCCAGCCCCGCCCCCGCTCAGTCCTTGCCCGCTCCCACCGAGGAGGAGCCGCACTGGTCCCAGTCCCTGTCGCTGGAGGAGCTGCTGCAGCTCGAGCTCGCCGCGCCCGCCAAGCAGCGGCAGAAGGCACGCGAGGCCCCCGGCGTGGCCTCACTGGTGACACGCGAGCAGATCCGCCTGTTCGGCTGGACGAGCCTCAACGACATCCTCTTCAGCCTGCCCGGCTTCTTCCCCTCGCGGGACTACGAGCGCACCGTCGTGGGCGCTCGGGGCATCCAGGAGGGGTGGAACAACAACCACCTGCTGGTGCTGGTGGACGGCGTCCCGGTGAACGACAACGATGCCGCCACCGCCTACACCTGGGACATCACCCCGCTCTTCCTGGTCCAGAGCGTCGAGATCATCCGGGGGCCCGGCTCCGCGCTGTATGGCTCCAGCGCCACCCAGGGCATCGTGGCCATCAACACCATCTCCTCGCCGAAGTCACTGAACGAGGAGGAGCGCCTGGAGATCAACAGCGAGGCGCGCCTGCGGCTCGGGAGCCAGGGGACGGCGAGCGTGGAGGCGGTGGCCGCCACGCGCTCCGCGCACCTCTCCACCGTCCTCGGCTTCCGCTTCTCCCGCACGGACGGGGACACCTACCTGGCTCATGACGGCTCGGGGCGGACCGACGGCACGGGCGCGCTCCAGCGGTTCCTCGTCAAGGAGCCGCTCGACAGCCAGTACCTCTTCATCAAGCTGGAGGCCCGGGAGGCCCTGGAGGGGCTGTCGCTGCGCTACCACCTGCAGTCCTGGGAGCAGGGGACTGGCCACGGCTGGGCCTACTGGGTCCCCGACTCCGACGAGCCGCTGCGCGAGAGGCGCCACCTCGCGGTGCTCAGCTACCACTCGAAGCCCGAGAGCGCACTCCCGCAGGAGTACACGCTCATGTTCCAGCGGCACGATTACGATCTGCACATCCGCTACTACCCTGGCGGCGCGCTGGACGGGTACTACCCCAGCGGCGTGACGGAGAGCATCAAGACCCAGATGGACGAGTTCTTCGGGCGGGCCCAGCTCTCCGGGGAGCTGTCCGAGCGACTCTCGCTGCTCGGAGGAGTGGAGTACTCCCTCTTCCTGTACGGCGGCGACGACGCGCACTACAGCAACGCCGAGCTGCTCAACGCGGAGGAGGGCTTTCCCCCTTCCGAGGCGCTGGTGCCGCTGGGCCACCTCTATGAGGGCATCCTCGGCCAGCCGGTGAACAACGCGGCGGCCTATGTCCAGCTCTCCTGGAGCCAGCTGCTGGACACGCCCCTGTCGCTGACCGCGGGCCTGCGCTACGACCTGAAGTTCTTCCGCTACCGCGACCCGCGGGACTCCGAGTCCCGCGCGAGCGCCCGCTCATACGAGCAGCTCAGCCCCCGGCTTGCGCTGGTCTACGCCCCGCGCCCCTCTTTGAGCCTCAAGCTCCAGGCCAGCCGCGCGTTTCGCGCGCCATCTCCCACCGAGCTCTTCAGCACCAACAGCTGGATGGCGGAATCCAACATCGACACGCTTCGTCCCGAGCGGGTGAGCACCTTCGAGCTCAGCGCGGACTGGACGCCCCATCGCCGCCTGAGCACTCGGACCACCCTCTTTGTCTCCCGGTACGAGAACCTCATCGGCTATGAGGGAGTCGATCTCGGCAACCTGTTCTCCCGTGTCACCGCGGGCCTCGAGCTGGAGCTGATGGCGGAGGCGGAGCTGGGCGCGCGAGGCCGGCTGATGGCCTTCGGCAACTACAGCTCCGCGTACCTGCTGCGCGAGACGGACAGCGATACCGGGCGCAGCTCCTCCGCGCTGCCGCTCACCTGGGCGCCAGCCCACCTGGCCAAGGTGGGGGTGAGCTACTCGCTGAGGCGCTTCACCCTCGCGCTCCAGGGGCGCTACCAGGGCACGGTCCTGCGCCGGGAGGGAGATCGGGTGACGCCCGCCTTCGCTGAAGCGAGACCCGAGTCCGTACCGGCCTGGGTCCGCTTCGACGTGAACACGCGCCTGCAGCTCAACGGGTGGTCCGCCGTCGGCCTCACGGTGACCAACCTCCTGGACGCGGAGAGCTACCTGCTGAGGACGGGGGATCTCCCCTTCGACTACCGGATGGAGGGACGGCGCATCCTCTGCAACCTGGAGCTCAGCCTCTAGCCCCACGCGCTGTCTTCATTGTCGAAGGGCTTCTCGATCCTCGGCGCCTTCGGGATGGGCGCCTGCTGCACGGTTGGCAGGGTGATGCGGAAGGTGCAGCCCTGGCCCAGCGCGCTCTGGACGGTGAGGCTCCCGCCAAGGCCCTCGATGATGTTCCGGGAGGTGGACAGGCCGAGCCCCGTGCCTTGCCCCACCGGCTTGGTGGTGAAGAAGGGCTCGAAGAGCCGCTGGAGCACCTCGGGAGACATCCCCGTCCCCGTGTCGCTCACCTCGAGCACGGCGCAGCCGTCCGCTCTCATGGCCGTGGTGACGCGGATCTCATTCTCCGCGGCCCGCCCCTCGGGGATGGCTTGCGCCGCGTTGACGAGCAGGTTGATGAGGACCTGGACCAGCCGCTGCTCGTGGGCCTTCACCGGGAGCGTCTCCTGGAAGTCCTGGGTGACGCGCGCCCGGTACCGGAGGGTGCTGGACACCAGCTTCAGGGCCGTCTCCACGACGGGGCGGAGCTCCAACACCTGCCGCTCCTCCTGGTCATCCTGGCGGGCGAAGGTGCGCAGCTCCCGCACGATCCGGCCGATGCGCTGGACCCCCTCCCCGGCTTCCTCCAGCGCCTCGGCGACCTCCCGGAGCGTCTGGCTCACCTCGGGGGGCAGGGGAGGGGCGTCAGCAGCCCCCTTCCTTTCGGAGAGCTTCGTGAGCTCCTCGTCCGCGAAGCAGAGGTTGGCGGTAACGTAGGCGAGCGGATTGTTGATCTCGTGGCCCACGCCCGCGGCGAGCTGGCCAATGGCCGCCATCTTCTCCGAGTGCGTGAGCCGCCGCTGCGTCTCTCGCAGCTTGCGCACCATGTCGTTGAAGTCCCGGGTGAGCTGGCCCACCTCGTCCTGGCGCTCCACGGGGGCCTCACACTGCAGGTCTCCTTCCGCCACGCGCGCCGTCATCTCCCCGAGCACCGCGATGGGGCGCATGAAGCCGTTGGCGAGCCGCCAGACGATGAACCCCAGGATGGGCAGCAACAGCAGGCTGAAGGCGAGCATGATCGCCGTGCTGTAGAACGCTCCAAGCTCCATCGTCTCCGCGGGGATGGCGAGCACGGCCCTGACTGGCAGCTCGGGATGGTCCAGGAGGAGCGGAGCGGAGTACAGGTAGCTCGGCAGGAGCGAGCTGCCCACCGCGAGGGGCTCGCTGCCGGCGCGATAGCCCCGGTAGTGGGGGACTTCGAGCCTGTACTTTCCGAAGTGGGAGGGCGCGGCCCACAGCGCGTCAGGGGACACCTCTCCGAGGTTGGGGGCGATGCGCCTGCCCTCGGTGTCCAGGAAGGAGCTGGCCAGCACTCCCTGCCGATCGATGATCACGACCTCCGCCCCGGTGGCGATGAAGCAGGCATCCGCGTAGGACTCGCTGACCGGGACGCCCAGGATGAGCCGGGCCCGCGAGCCGTCCGCTGCCGTCACCGCTGTCTCCACGGTGAACGCCGGGACACGTCCACACATCAAGGCTCGCCGCGTGGGCCCGGCGGCGGCAGAAGGCTGCCCGCGCGCCTCCTCCAGGCTGCAGGAGGGGTTGCTGGTGGAGAGGACCGTGCCGTCCGCTGACAGCACGGCCCAGAAGCCGTCCTCCGGGAGGCTCCAGAGCGAGCCCATCACGCGCTGGAGCTCCGCGGGGCGCCGGGTCGGGATCGCCTCCAGGAGCGCTGGCGTGTGCGCCAGGAGCTGGGCCTGCACCTCGAGGCGTTTGAAGATCTGCTCGTCGAAGGCACCGATGGCGTTCCGATGGACGGCGGACAGCCATTCGTAGGCGCCTTTTCCGGCTCCGTAGAAGCTGATGCGGGAACTGACGAACGTGGTGATGGCGGTACCGGCGAACACCACCCCCAGCATGCTGAGGATCCATCGTGCCTTGAGCGGCATGTTCGAACTCTCGCTCCACGGGTGATACTTCAGCCTGAAGTCACGAGCTCGATTGTAGGGATGGTGCACGGCCAGCGAGGAGTTGGGTCGAAATGCCCCCACCCCTTTTCTTGTGCCGCGGCGAGTCGTCTGTGCACTGTGAGACAGCGCTCTCCGACTCCAGGGCTACAACGCTCCGCGCCCGCCCACCTCGGGTGAGCCATGATCCGGTGACATGCTCAGATCCTCGAAAAATGAAGGAAGGGGCCGAATTGTTGAAGCACGGTGCAACGTTGACTTTGCGGGCGAAGGGAGCGGAATTTCAAATTAATGCGTTGTTCTATGACCACCGGGCAGCAGTGCTTCGCGGGACCGAGCCACGACGTTCGTTCTTCGACCTGGTTACTGAGTTGGACATCAGCGGTAAGTTTGATAGCAGGTACGGCAAGGACGTCGCTGACGAACTGAGCCGTCAGTTCTCCAAGCGGCCGCGTAGGTAAGCGATGCCCTACTCAGCTCACAGTTCCACTGCTCCGTGATGCTGTTTGTGCGCGCCGCTGCCCGGCAATGCTCCACCTTATTGCTGAACCATGATCTCCGGGAGCTTGGATGGTTTGCGCAGTGGGCTGCTCTGCGCCGCATGCCACACTCTTCGGGGAGTTCTCATCCCGGAGCGAATTTCCGGCCATGTTATCGGTTGTTCGGTTTTGCCATGAATGGCTTGATGAATTCACTGGGCTCGCCGGAATAGGAGATGAGCAATCGTTCCCGCGCCCGTGAGCAGGCGACGTAGAGCAGGTTCCGCTCCTGCTCCTTCGCCGAATCAATATCTGCCGGGTCATCGAGGTCTTTTAAGGCTGCGGGGCTCGGCAGCGTGGCCTTGTTGCACCCCACAATCGCCACAACCTTGAATTCGAGTCCCTTCGCGCGGTGCATTGTACCGACGGCCACTGCTCCCTGGGCGAGCGCGTCCTCGTCCTTGAGTGAGGCCCACGGCACGCTGATGGACTCCAGTGCGTTCTCCGCGAGTTCGCCCACCAGCGCTTCCGACCTGGCAAAGATCGCAATGTCACGGTGCTGGAAACCCTCGTTCGTGAGTTTGAGCACCCATTCGGACAGCGCTTGGGCCTCATCTCCCGAAGAGTCGTAGCCAGTCACTTCGGGTTCGGGGCCGTTGAGAAGCGACAACGTGTCACGTTCCTCGGTGTCGCCGTCGTTGTCCTGCACCTTTCCACCGAGGAATCTGTCGGCGAGCCGCTGGATCTGCTCCGTGGTGCGGTAGTTGAGGCGCAGCTTGGTCGACCGACCGCGGGCCTCGATGCCCGCTGCTACCCAAGGGCTCCTTCCCTTGAAGATGCGCTGGCCGATGTCGCCACACAGGAAGAGGTCGTTCTTCCCTTCGGCGGCCAGTGCGCGGAGGAGCATCAGGTCGGCCAAGCCGAAATCCTGAACCTCGTCGGCGATGACGTGGTCGAACTGCTCCTTGGTGGTGCGCCGGACATGCTCCGCAACCTCGTGACACACGCGATCCCACGTCAGGAAGCCTGACATCGAGACTGACTGGACCACGCGCTCCAGCACGCCCCACACGGCCTTCCGCTGCTTGGCCCCGAGTGGGACGCCGCGGCCGGTGCGAGGGACCGACTTGTACTGCTCCCAGGTCTTCACTCCGTTGGGTTGGACGACCACCTCCCATTCTCCCTTGAGGAACTTGAGGGATAGGTTCTGGGTGGCCGCCCCTCGGAGTGCCTGTTCAATGTGCCGCTTGAGCACGTCGGCTTCCAGGATCTTCAGGTTGCGCTTGTTGACGCGGGTCCAGACGTCGCGGGCAAGCTTGTGCAGGTTGACGATGGTGAGGCGCTCGCGTTCCGCGCTTCCCGGTGGGAGCAACAGTTCCGTACTCTGCTGGAGGCGGGAGGCCAGCGTTGTGGAGAATGTCGTCAGCAACACCCGCGCCTTCGGGTTGGCACGCAGGAGGTGTGCCGCCCGGTGCATCGCCACTACGGTCTTTCCAGTGCCTGCTCCACCCGACACCTTCGCGGGGCCGGCGTACTGCTTCTCGACCGCGGCCCGCTGGCTCGGGTGCAGGAAGACAATCCACTTCTCCCAGGGGGCGGCGAGTGCGAGTTTGAGCTCCTCGGCCGAGTCGATGATGCGGAATCGGCGCTGCGCATCTGGATGGGCGAAGGGATCCTTCGTGTCCACCTTCACCGGTCGTGGAACAGGCCGCCCCTCGGCGAGCTCGAACAACCGCTCCACGGCCTCTTCGGGCAGCAGGTCGATGAGGGTGTCGAGCTTCGACTTGCCGACGATGCGCACATGATCGAGCCACTGCACCGGGACGCCCAGGTCGAGCAGGTAGTCCTTCTCGTACTTCTTGAAGAGTGGAGGCTCCTCCTCGATCTCGCGAATGACGCGCTTCACGACCTCCTCAACGCGCTCGTCAATGGCGACGAACTGCGCTGCGCCTGTCTGCGGATGGACTTCTAAGCGCCGCCGCTCGGCCCACTTGTACGCAGCGTCGTGGTGGTCGACGTAGCAGACGACGCCGACGTCGCCCTGCTCGTGGATGATGAGGCGGATGTCACGGGTGACGCGGAGCGACCAGAAGCCCTTATCCTTCGTATTGTCGATGCGGTGCTTCTGTAGTCCAGGGCGGGCAGGGTCGACCTGATAGTCGAATACGGCCTGCTTGGCGGCGGCTTGTGACTGCGCATCCAGGCGTATCAGGCTGTCGTTCAGCGTCTTGGAGATGATGACCTTCACGGCGTACCTCCCAGCTTTGACTTCACCCACGCGGCGACCTCGCCTGGCGCAGCATCAGGGAGTACGACCAGGCACTCACCAGCAGCGTCCTCGACCGCCGCGGCCATCAACGCCACGAAGTGTGCGTCGGGCCGCCACACTACAAGTGCCTTTGCCTCGGAGACGCGACCACCGACGGGCACTTCCCAGTCGGCATCGTCGGGCGCAGGGACGCCGTGGGCCTGGAGCCCTTCCAGCAGAGGCCGCCATTGGGCATCAACCAGATCGAGGATGCTCCCCCAATCGTCCGACTTCGCCACAGGCCCAGCTGCTGTTGCTGTCGCGACCTCGAACCAGCTTGTGTCGTCCTTCACCTTCGAGGCCCCCTCTTTGCCAATGAGGTAGCGCGCCAGCCTGGCCAAGTAGCCGGTCATCGCCCCTCGGTCGGTGAGGTCAGAGACTGGGATCGCAATGACCTCATAGCCCTCGTTCCGCAGGTGCTCGCGGATGCGCTGGTCACGACGCTGGGCCTCTGGGTTACCGTGAATCCCCTCGCTCAACCCATCGAGGTACACGCAGATGCCCTCGGATCGCCCGTTCGGGTCCTCGTAGAAGAAGTCTGGCGTCGTCGTGCCAAGCGGCAGGCCGAGGTCGATGGGCTTCTGCGCCAGCGGCTCGGGGAACCCCGCTCGAAGGAGCATCTCATGGAGTACCGCCTCCGGCTCGTTGACTGGCAGGCCCGCCGAGTGGCCCGTTGGCATCTTCGCCGGGATGTCGTGTGCGTAGTTGATCGCCGAGCCGAACTCCTTCAGCAGGCGCGCCGCGAGCTTGCGGTCAAGGTACTGGTGCGACCACTGATTCCGGTAGTTCTGGAGGCAGTCGATGCACGACGTGTCGCACTGGGCGGGGCACTGTTCGGTGATGCGCAGCGCCGCAGCGACGACCTCTTCCCATTGCTGAATCATCTGGTCGAGCAGGCCCGAGCCGCCCGTCATCGGGTCATACAGCATGACATCGACCGGGCCTCCACCGGGACTTGGCAGCGTGAGCACCTGGAGGTCCTCGCGCTCCATCTCGAGCACCTCGGTGGCACCCTGGCGCAGCGCCTCGGCAAGGCTGTACGCCTCCTTCGGATCGGCACAGCCCTGGATCATCAGCGCGTCGGCGATGTCGTCGGCGTAGAAGCCGACATTCTGGGTACGCTGTCCGCAGCGTTGGAGGTGGGTTTCCTCGAAGTTGTCGCGCTCTGCCTGCGAGGCGAACGGCGAGCGGCTCTGCCCGCAGACCAGGCACAGCGGGTACCCGAAGCGCCCCTGATCACGCACCAGCCGGCTCGGGCCGACATTCACCAGCCGCATATGCACCTGGCGGCGGTGCAGCAGATTGCGCTCGCCCCAGCGGAAGGCGCGACCGCCCCCGTGCCGGTCCTGTTCGTGGCCGTAGATGGCAACCGGCATCTGGAAGCGGTAGTCCTCGTCATCGCCAATGTGCGACTGGTGGGGAACATCGACGTCGCAGATGGCTACGGCCGGCAGCAGCGTCGCGCTCCCCGTACCGGAGGCGCTTGCCTGGCTCTCGCGCACGGCCTGGTTCTGGGCGTCCACCTGGAACAGCAACTGACCAATGGGCGAACCCGGCTGCGCCGAGTGCAATTGGTAGTAGCGCGGGTAGAACCGGTGTCCGTTGGCGTAGAGCAGGTTGCCGGGCACGTACTCCCGCAGCGCCAGCGACAGTGGCCGCCGTACCTGGAAGTCGCGAAGGTGATGCGCATACCGGGGCGCCTGGTGGAACGCGAGGATGCTGCCGTCGTCAAGGCCATAGCCGGGCAGGAAGCCCTCGGCGGCGAGCACGCTGTAGGTGAGCGTGTCGTCATAGCCCTCGGCCTCCTGGCGCCTCCTCACCTCCATGCCCTTCAGCTTCTTGATAAGCCGCTCGCAGCGATCGCGGAGCGCCTCTTCCGCCGGCTCCAGGACGCCCTGCTGGCGGCGGCGCTCCTCGAGCCGCTCCAATTGCGTCTGGGCCCAGACGAGTCGCTTCTCGAGGCGGTCGATGACCTCCAGCAGCGCGTCAGGCATACCGAGCACGTACTGCTCGAGAAGCTCGGGCTGCACCACCTCGTGGTCCTGCTCGGGCCAGAGGAAGTCTCCGCCGGAGCGGCCATGAGAGAAGATGTCGCCCAGTGCATCGAGGATGTTGTCCTTGTACCTGGTGACGAGCTTCTCGAGAGGGGAGACGTCGAAGCCACCGCGGCGGATCCCTCCCGTGGGCCCGAACAGGTAGCCCTTGATCTGCTCGGGGAACGTCTGCGCCAGGGAGGATTGGATCTCCCCGCGCTCGGGATCCGGCAGCCCACTGCGGTTACGGGCCAGCTGGAAGAGCACCGAGAGCACCGTCGCGTGGACGTGCTTGCGCACCATCAGCCCGTTCTTCAGGTTGAAGCGGGGCGGGTCGATGCGGCCATCCAGCAGCTTCAGCGGCTCGGTGAAATACGCCCGATCGTGTGAGCGCCCCGAGCAGTACGTCAGGTTGACCGCCATGCGGTGGCGACGTCCGGCACGTCCGGCACGCTGCCAGTAGTTCGAAGCCAGGGGCGGCACGTTGCGCATCAGCACCGCGTCCAGCGAACCAATATCGACGCCGAGCTCGAGCGTGGGAGTCGCGACAAAGGTGTTTACCGCCTCGCCCCCGCTCTTGAACTGCCGCTCGAGGCGCTCGCGCTCATCCGTGGGCACCTGGGCCGAGTGCTCACGAGGCCGGACCAGGGTGAAGTTCTGGTCGAGCACCATGAGATCGTAGTTGTCCTTGTCCTCCGGTTCGGAGACCACGGTGCCGTCGCAGCGCCACTGGATGCAGGCCGCCCGGGGCCCCATCCGCACCTGCGTCCGCTGGCACTTCTGGCAGCGGAACAAGCCGGAGTGCTCGGTCATCAGCAGCTTGTCGGCGTCGATCTGGTGGGCCCCGCCCGCATTCGGGATCGGCCGTTTCCACTGGTTCTTCAGCGTAACAGGCAGCAGCAGCTTCTTCTGGTCGGCGAGCAGCGCCCACGCTTCGCGGAGGAAGTCCTCGATGTGCTCAGGGGGGATACCCCACTTGCGTGATAGCTCAATGGCTCGTGTCTGCCCACGGCTGCTGCGCCATTGCGTCAGTCGGCCGAGCCCCATCCCGCCGTCACGCTCTAGCACGGTCGCCTTGGGGCCTCCGGGTTGCGGTGTCACATACCCGCGCTGGACCTCACGGTCTCCATCGCTCCACCAGCGGGTGAACACCTCGCCTTCCATGTCGAAGAGAGCGCTCGAGCGCCGGGAGATATCCAGGAGCGTCGCGAGCGCCTGCGCCATCTCTGCCGGCTTGCACTCCGCCTCGTGCGCCCACCTCTGGACGAAGGGCAGCTTCTCGTCGAGGCCGAGATACTTGATCTCGACACGTCCCCAGGGCTCCAGGCCGATGCGCTGTCTGAGGCCGTTTGAGGCTTCGCGCAGCACCTGATGGCGCAGGAAGAACTTCCTCTCGGCCGCGTGCTGGTGGCCCGCCTTCTCCTTGCGCTCGACACGCCAGACCTCCGGCAGCAGCGCGGCCGACAGCTCGTCGTCTTTGTCGAGGTAGTCGTCCAGCCATGCCACCAGGTCTCCAATGGAGACCTCGCTCTGGCGGATCCTCTGGAACATCAGCGCGCGCAGGCGGTAGCGCCGCGCATGGTCTTGCATCCAGCCGGCTTGAAAGGCCGCGTCCTGGCGGTTGTCGGCGAAGATGATGAGCCGCTTGCGCTCGGCTCGGTGGAGCATGTTCTGCCCAAGGACGTGCACATCGGACACGGTGATGGCCCGCACCGGACGGGCGGGCTCCCGGTAGATGCTGCCCAGGCGCCGCCCGTAGGCGCCGCAGGACAGGCACTTCGTGAGCTGCCCCGGCTCCTTGTCGCTCTGGCGGATGGCGTCTAGCTCCACCAGCGGGTCCGCCCGTCCACACGACGAGCAGGCCGGCTGGTTGGCCCGGTGCAGTCCCCCGCAGTGCCGGCACAGGAAGACGGCCGCCATGCCCAGGTGGCCGCCATCATCGTCGTCATCGGCGGCAATCAGCTCGTCGACGAGCACCACGCGCTTGCCGCCATTGACCGGGTCGAGCGCCGGCCAGTAGGCGCTGTCACCCTCGGCCCGGCCTCCCGTTGGCGCGGAGCCGGTGTACGAAAAGTCCTCCACCGCGTGCACGAAGTAGTGCTGGCCGCAGGTGGTGCAGGTGGTGACGTCGAGCTTGCGGCTCTTCTCCTGGCCGCCTGCAACCGCCTCCTCGCGAGAGAGCCAGAGCTGAGGCCCGTCGTGGTTGAGCGGGAAGGTGACCACTGCGCCGGACATGCCGCGAATGAAGGCGTGGATGACCGGGCGGAGCAGGGGCCGGCCCTCACTCCTAGCCATCGCACCCAGCGCGAGCCACAGGAGCACTTCCTCTTCGGGTACAGGGCGGCCGACCTTCTCCTTGAGCTCCTTGACCAGGGTAGGCAGGTGCTTGGGCTTGGTCAGCAGCTGGGCGAGGTGAAAGACGACATCGTTGCTCGCGAGCTGATCGTAGAGGGCCTGCTGCGTCTCCTTCCAGGATGAGGCGCTCAGCTTCCGGCCGGAGAAAGAGGTGAAGATGCCCTGGAGGCCCTTCATCGCGGCAGCGGCTTCCGAGGACAGAGAGGGGAAGGGGCTCTTCATTCCCGGGTGCTGAGTCTTGGAGCTGCCGGGAACGCTCTCGGCGTCTCCGTTGAGCTCAGGCTGAGCCTCCACCGCGCGCACTGCGTCGAGCACGTTCTTGAGCTGCACGCCCGGGTCGCCCGGCAGCGGTGGCCAGACCTCTCGCTTCGGGCTCCAAGTATCCTTCTCGTAAGCCTCACCTACGAGGGCGACGGCGTTGGGATCGACACCGAAGAAGCGGGCTGCGAACTCGCGCCCCGCCTCCACGCCTTGCTCCGGGTCGGCGATGGTCGCCGACGTCGCGACACAGACAACCTCCTCGGGCCTCTTTCTGCAGAACGCTCGGAGCCGCCGCACCAGGACCGCCGTCTCCGCGCCCTGCGCTCCGCTGAACGTGTGCGCCTCGTCGAAGACCAGGAACCTGAGCTGAGCGCCGTCGAACAGGTCGACGTCCCGCTGGCGGGTGAGCAGCAGCTCCAACTGCTTCACGTTGGTCAGAAGGATGCGCGGGTGCTTGCCGGGGGCACGCATCTCCTGACGGGAGACGCGCTCCTCGGCGGGGTGTACGGCACGGCCCTCACGGTCGGTGCGCGCCTTCTCGAGCCGCTTCAGATAGTCCTCGCGGCTCGAGTTCTCCTTGAGGCGGATGCCCTGTACCTCGGCGTCGGTCTCCGGCGTCTTGCCGACGTACATGCCGAAGGAGACGCCCGTTCCGGCGAGGAGCTCCCGGAGGCGGCCCAGCTGATCCTCGGCGAGCGCGTTCATCGGGTACACCAGCACCGCGACGATGCCGTCGGGAGCGCCCTGGTCGCGCAGCTTCAGGCAATGGCTGATGATGGGGTAGAGGAAGCACTCGGTCTTGCCGGAGCCAGTACCCGTTGCGACGAGCGTCGTCCGGCCCTTGTCGATGTCGCGGAACGCCTTCTCCTGGTGGCCGTAGGCGTGCTCGTACGGTGTGAGCTTCTTGATGTGCGGGTGGAGCAGCCCTTCCTTGATGAGGTGCTCGAACTTCGCGCCGCGCTCGAAGGCCTGCGACAAGCTGACGAAGGGGCCGCGGAGCAAGGGCGTGTTGCGCGTCTGCTCCAGGTTGAGCAGGCGCCGCATCTGCTCGTGCAACCGTTCGTCGGAGAACGGGTACGTGGTGAGCTGATAGCGGAGGAAGTCCGCGACAACCTGCTCGGTGTAGGTGATCGGGTTCAGCATGTCTGGACCTCCGGCAGAGAATATAGGTTGTCAGGAACGCCGCAGGACAGGGCAAGTGGCCCGGAGGCGGTGAATGCCGGATCTCGAATCAAGCCTGGGCAGGGTGGAGGGCTCTTCGTTAGACCCCAAGATGAATTCTGCTGATCCGCCAAGCTTGATTTCCTAGAGTGCTGATCCACTTCTTGTAGGGGGCTGACCATTGGCGCGTACACTGATAGTTGAGCGGCACGATTGGGAAACAAGCGGGAGCGGGCATCAGGTGCAGATCCCCAAGAAGGCGCACAAGCAGTTCTTCCGGGGGCGCACGGGGCTACTGAGAGTAAGGGTGTACAACCCACCGACGACGCAGACGCCTCTCCTCGTCCAACTGGCGCTCGCGTACTACGCTAGGTCCGACACGTACCGTATCAACCGCCTTCTCGAACTTGGCCTGCTTGGCCACGCGTGCATTCTTATTCAAGAGTCTATTTCGCCTGATGCGCATTACGAGATGTGGTGGTTCGAAGACCCTCATGCCACAAGGCTCTTAAAGAGGCCCTATGACTGGACGCAGGCTAGGTCCAGTCAGCATGGCCCGGGACGGTTCTGGACGGTGCTCGAAGAGCCTGGACCTCGACGGATTTCTTGAAGGTTGTGAGTCACTCTGACTGGCGAAAGTCTTCAGCATCTTTAGAGCTCCTAACAAAAATCAGGTTTGAGGGGTCTCCTCCCCTCGGGAGATGGCTCCAGTCCTTATTTTTGTTAGGAGCTCTTAGCTCCCGAACAAGTTGCCCTGAATGATTGCCTTGGCTTGCGTAGTGCGCGGTGACTTGGTTGTTTCCAGTTTAAGAATAGTCCTGAGTGTTTGGGCGTGCAGTTCACATTCCTGCCAGCTTTCACTGGTAGGTTGCCGTTGCCATTCGAACAGACGTGCTCCGAGGCGCTCTGCGACATTGACCTCTTGAGAGCCCTCGCACCCGAGAGCGCTCAGTTCCGTAAGGCGGATCTTGTCTGGCAACTGCCATCCCGTGTCTTCCAGGAACTTGTCAATCCCTATGCGAGAGAGATCTCGGTAGGCAATGTATGCAAGGGCTGGAAGCCGCAGTTCGACTGGCTGATCTTGGTCGATTCGCCAGAACCCCTTAGGTGACAACCGGGCTCCATTGGCTCCTTGAGGCAGTGCTGTCTCGCGCAGAATCCATGCGAAGTCATCGAGTGTAACTCCAAAGGAGTGCGCCACGAGGGCCTCAACAATGCAGCGCACACGCATTCGCTCGTATCTCGTAACAGCCCAATGTGAACGCCACGGCTGGCTTTTCGTCTTAGGCCGTGCTTCTAGCCAAGCAGGCGCGAAACGCGTGGCTGTGCAGTTTAACGCGAGTGCAGCAGTGCGCAATGCGGCACAGACTTGCTGATTCACGCTCTTGGGGAGGGCGGTCTCCTCGACGATAAACCAGTTCAGGGTGAGGCCGCCAAGCCTGGCGCGGACTGCGAAGTCGAATACAAAGGAGTTGAGGACAGTTCCCAGTTCGAGAGGACTACGTTCCGTCTGTTGCTTGAGAGAGAGGACAGGGACTTTGTTGCCGTGGGGGCAGTCGAAAGTAGTTGATGCGATCATCGTCCGGGAGTTGGTCGCGGACGACACGTCCATGAACCCAAGCTTCAGCGCCCGGGTGGCTTTGGCGTTCCCCTCTCGGTCTTGCGCATCCAGGAAGTCCTGGCGGGCCATGAGAAACTGAGGCTCTAGGGTCTTGTTCTCGAATGGGAGGTTGCGCCACTGGGCCGATCGACCTTTTCCACTCACCCAACCCTTTTCACTAAAGTCAAACTGGCCGATCATGCGCCCTTCATAGAGGGGCAAGGCGACATCCTCGATCTCCTCCGCCCTGAGCGCTTGGCTGCCGTCAAGTGACAGCACGAGACCCTGCTTGCGCTCCAGAATCGGCTTCGGCCCGTGATACTCCTTCCATCTCCCCTTGAGCCAGTTTCCGTATTCGTCAGGAATGTATCCTTTCTCTTCCCACTGCGGCCGTGGCGGGAAGAGCTTCGAGTCGTTTGTCATGTGGAACTCGGTGGCATACTTAATTCCCCATCCACCGGGTCCCTCATGACCGAGCAGCACTCCGTTTGAATACATCTTGCGAAGCACTTCAAGATCGCGTTGACTGGAGAGTTCAAGGATAGCGCGTGATTTCGGGCTGAACTGTTCGACGCGCTCGCGCGGATAAGCGAGGATGTGGTCCTGGGGTGTCTCCCAGTCTTCAAGCTGCCGCCGCATGAAAGCCGCGCGGATAGCCTCGGTCTGCCCGCCCTTTTGCACGATGATTGGTGCGAATTTGAATCGGCTATCGATGTCGAAGATGCCTTCTCGATTTTCGAAGCCGAAGAGCCACTGCCAGCGGCACTTGTTAAGGAACAAATCGCGGAGATGGGTCGAGCCTTTGTCCGTATATAGGCCGTTAGGGACAATGAAACCGAGCTGGCCACCAGTTCGCAGGATCGCATGGGCCGTCTCAAGGAACATCTTGTACGTGTTGACGTCGGCCGAACCCTGATGCACGTACGGATGTGTCGGGTCGGCGTATCCTTTACGCTTCTTCCGAATTTGCCGCCAAGTGGAGTGGAGATGGCTATTTACGTTGCCGCGGGCGAGGCTCAGGCCCTTTTCATCCTCGGCCTCCGCAGGATCACCGAATGGTCGTCCAGCGTACTTCACCCAGTTTGAACGTGCCTTGAAGACGGCCTGGTACTTTACCCAGTCGAACTCGATGGCAGCGTCGGCGTTGAAGAGTTCTTCTTGCTCGTCGAGTGCCTCTTGCTTGCCGTAGGTCCGGTAGAGTGGATCGTGGTTCGAGAAGAACTCCTTCGAGTTGGGTTTCTGGATATCCCAGGGCGGGTTGCCGACGATGGCATCGAAGCCAGAGCCTTCGCGGGTGAAGACGTCCGGGAACTCGATTTCCCAATGGAAGAAGCGGTGCTCACGGGCGACCTCGTCAACGATGGCTGCGACGTTCTCAGGGAGCGTATGCAGGGTCATTGGCCGCGGGGCATCGGCGATGCGGTCACCTGGCCAGAACCAAACCGCACACCACGCATCGAACTGTCTCCGTACCTGCTTGACGGCCTCGTTGTCGCGAACACGTGTCTTGTATAACTCTGCCCTGCGCTCAACCTCATGCACGGCCAGCCGACGCATCTGCTCCACTGCCTTTCGGGCCTCGTCATGCACGGAGGTAGCTGACGACTTCTCCTGCCCAAAGCTGAAGCTTGGCTGGAACTGCGAGCGGATTTGCTCGGAGAGTTCAGGGTAGATCTTCTCTGCGGCGAACTGGACGATGGCATGCGTCCACTTGTCGCCCTTCTTCTCGGGTTTCCCTTTGCTCTTGCCGCGGGTGCCAACCTGCTCGCGGTAGTGGTGCACGAATCGGTTGTGCGCCTTGTCGCCGCCTTCACGCTCCCATGCAGCCAGCGGGTAGTCCTGGAAACGGTCGAACCAGCAGCCGATCAGCGCGTTGCCCAGCTTAAGTTTGTGGTCGAGGAACTCGAAGGGGAGGTTCCGGTCCATCGTCTCGATCCACATGGCGAGCCGGGCTAACTCGACGGCGACAGGGTCGAAGTCGACGCCGTAGATGCAAGCCTCGACAATGTGCCGCTTCAGCCGGGCACGGAGTTGGTCTTGGAATTCTGGGTCGTCCTTCGGGAGGGGGAGCAATTCCTCTTTCGGGTGTCCGGCCGCAACTCCGTCGGCCAGACGGCAAATGGTGCGGTCGTTGCCCTTTGGCTCGATTCGGCCGTGGTGGAAGAGGCTCTCCATCAGCGCTTGGCTGAGGAAGCGGAGCGAAGACACGAGGAATGAGCCAGAACCCATCGCCGGGTCACACACCTTCAGGGCGAGGATCTCCTCTGGTTTCTTCGGGGCCCATTTCATGGCCTCCGTGAGTCCGGTGCGCTCGTCCTTCGCCTCCTTCACGACGTCGTAGGCAAGTGGCTGGAGCGTGCGCCGGGCTGTGGGACCAGCGAGCTGTGGGCGTGTGTAGAAGGTGCCGGCACCCTTGCGTGTACCGCCCCAGCGCACCAGGAACCACTCGCCTGAGGCAAGCACGCGGCGCACGAGTTGTTTCTGGGCGGAGTCGACTTCAGCGGCATCAGGCTCTCTGCCCCTACGTGCATTTACCAGTCCCGCAGCAATGACTGCCCTCCTTGCCCACTTGCTGACGCGCTGCTTTGCTGCGAGGTGGCCGTCGCTCTCTACATCTGCCGGGTCTGGGGCGCTGTCGGAACTGGACTCATCGTCCTGTGATGGAGCCGCTTCTTGGTCCTCGTCGTCGTTCTCTTCCTCGTCAACCTCGCCACCGTCGGCAGAGGGCTGCGCCTTCAACTTCTCGAAGAGAGACTTGAGCGCCCTTTCATCCATCTTCTCCAGGCGCGACATGGGGAGCGCCGGTTCATTGCCAACGTTAAGGAAGACAAAGGTGTCGTTGTCCGGCACGCGGCGGAGTTCGAAGTCGAGCAGGCCCTCGTAGAGGATGCCGATGTACTCGGAGGACAGGTCCGAGAAGTCCACCGGCTGCATCACCAGGGCCGAGCCACGGCCCTGGCGCACCTTCACCGGGCTGCGTGTCAGGTATTCAAGAACCGTGCGGACTGTATCATCGGTGATGACGTTGTTCGCGCTCTCCAATGCAGCGAGCGCGCGTGACACCGCGTCGGTCGAGTCCGCCTTGCCTGCTTCGAAGAGGCCTCCTCCGTAGGCGGGAATCAGCAGCTCCTCGTGGCCGGATCCCTCGGCAACCAAGCGGAAGAGGCCGAGAAGCCGCGGCCACGCGGAGGAGCGAGTGCGGAGGCGCTCAGCCCGGCCCCCAGCGGCGCGATCGAGCTCTTCCCGCAGCCCCTGCAAGCCGTATGAGCCATGGTACAGCGGGTTGTCGCGGGGTAGCAGCTCGCGGGCCTCAGCGAACAGCACCACGACGAGGCGCATCACCATGCGAGTCGCGGCGATATACAGGTCGGCCGGCGCCGCACGAGGCTTCTCCCCTTGCAGCAGTGGGTCAATAACCTGGGCCGAAGCGCGGATGAGCGTCTCCACGGCCTGCCTGACGCGCTCGCCGAGCGCGGCTGACAGCTGCGCCTGACCGCGACGAGACGCAAGGATTGCCTCGACCAGCTTCGAGTGCTCGCCCTTGGCCGGGGCCTTTAGTGCCTCGAGGCGGAGGAGCTGGCGCAGCGCCTCGACCTGGAGGCCGGGCTTGCCCTCTTCGAACCAGAGGTCCGTGTCCCACTCGCACCAGGCGTCGTAGTCGGCGCCAGCGTGGATGAGCCGGAACTGCCGGCCGTTGGTGAGCAGGCCCACCTTCTGGTCGGCGAGGCGAAGCCACTCGATGACCTTCGACACCTCGCGGCGGCCTCGGCCAATGCCAAGGCGCGGCGTCGACTCGCCACGGGCACGGATGACGAAGATGGGGAAGACATCGCCGAACGAGCCGAGCCACAGCCGATTGGGCCGGTAGTTCTCGCCGGTCAACAGCTTGTGCGACCAGCTCTTGTCGATGGACGACTCCTTGGTCATCACCCCGAGGCCGAGGATGTCGGAGAGGACCGTGTCGAGGAGGGCGCCGATGTGCTTCTCGTCCTCTTTGACCCGGGTCGTGTCGCGGCGGAGGCGCTCCTCCAGCTTCCACGGCAGCGGCTCGAGCGGTTCGCCGAAGAACTCCTCGAGGCGTGCTGGAGCGATGAGCAGACCGCCATGGTTGAGAGAAGACCACCAGTCGCGCTTGGGGACGGCGGGACGTGCGGGGGCAGTCATCGGGACACCTCCGGCAGCCGGATCTCGACGGAGAGTGGCAGGACCTGCACTCCGCCTCCTGTCAGAGAGAAGCGTTGGGGGATCAGATGTTCGACGACGCGCTTGCGCTCCCGCTCGAGCAGCGTCAGCAGCTCGCGGGCGTGGCTCTCGCGCCGCTCGAGCTCCTCTTCCACCGAGGCGAGGCGTTGCTCCAGCTCACGCACGTCCTGGGAGAACAGCTTGCCTTGCGCGCGGTCCCTCAAAATCTGATCGCGTTCCTTCTTCACCTTGTCGATCTCCTTCTTATGGAGCGACTTGCGGACCTCTTCGATGCGGAGGTCCATGTTGGTCATCGCGAGCTGGAGCGCGCTGGCACGCGAGGCATCGAGGCCCTCCGCGATGCGGTGGTGCAGCAGCTCCTGCCGCTCGCTGACGAAGTCCTTCACGTCCACCTCGACCTCGCCCCATACCTCCCGGGCCTTCTTCGGGTCGTCCTTCTCCAGGCCGGTGCTTGGAGTGGGCGTGTCAGCGGGGGCTTGGTAGGGCAGCGGGGGACCCAGGCTGCCGTTCTTCACGGGCAGTAGCACGGTGCGCACCCAGTGGTGGAAGGGCTCGCGGAGCGAGTTGACGGCCAGCTCCTCGAGGGTGAGGGCGACGATGGCATCGTGACCGGCGGGGACGCCTCCACGGCGGACGGTCCAGCGGCTCGCCGTCTCCCGGGTGGTCGAGTCATTGGGGAAGCGGAGGCGCGCGAAGTTGCTCAGCGCGTAGCGGAGGACCGGGTGGCCCAGGTGGAGCAGCACGGTATCTCGGCGGGGCCGGAAGACGGGGCGGCCCTGGACGTCGTCGATGAACCACTCCGGATCGAAGACCACCTGGGGGATTGCCCCCGCGAGCCCATGGCCCATGTCGTCGGGAAGCCGCAACGAGTCGTCGATGAGGGCCTGCCACCGCGAAGGGGGCTTCAGCCTGAAGCGGCCCTGCTTGTCTGGACCCTCGAGGTGCGGCCCCTGCGTATTAGCGTCATAGCCGAGCGCTACCTCGAGCGTTGCGCGGAGTGTTTCAGCACTCAGGTCGAGGTCCTTGCGCAGGCGGGAGATGCGCGAGGTATCCGCCTTGAGGCGGCCAGGATCACGCGACGCGGGAATCTCGACCTTTCCTTTGAGGCGGTCGACCTCCTTGTCGAGCTCGTCGGCGGTCCAGTCCGAGTCGCCCAGGTCGATGAAGCGCCGCTGGAAGGCAGCGTCGAAGATCTCACCGAGCGAGCCGAGGTCCTCCCGGATCTGATGCACCTTCTGCACGACGCGCCCGAGGAACTTCAGGTCCGCGTCGACGTCACTGGTGAAGTGGAAGACGGTGACGTCGCGGGGCTGTCCGTGGCGGTCCAGGCGGCCATTGCGCTGCTCGAGGCGTGAGGGGTTCCACGGAATCTCGTAGTGGAGCAGGTAGCGGGCGGTCTCCTGGAGGTTGAGCCCCTCGGAGGCCGCGTCGGTGGCAATGAGGATGCGCACAGGGTCGAGCGGATCGTTGAAGGCCGTGCGGATGGCCTTGCGCTTCGCCGAGTCCATGCCGCCGTAGAGGACACGCACGGCCTTGCCGGCATCAAGCCCGGCCTCCGGCTCGTCGCCATAGTGCTCGCGGAGACGGCGCTCGAGATCATCGAGTGTCGTCTTGTACTCGGTGAAGAGGATGAGGCGCTCGTCGTTTCGCCAGTGCTTGCCAGCACGCAGCTTGCCGTCGATGAGCTTCAGCAGGCGCTCGAAGCGGGCATCTTCGCGGGGGACGGACAGGTGGTCCCCGTCGCGGCGGATGCCGAGCGAGTCCAACGCGGATGAGACCTTCTGGAGGTGTGGCTCCAGCTTGTCAGCGAGCGGCTTGAGCCAGGCTCCGGCGGTGCGCGAGGCGTGGCGGCCGCGGCCTTCCTTCTCCAGGTCATCGTCGATGTCTTCCTCGCTGGAGCTGCGCGCCGCCTCCAGCTCCGAGGTCTCGGCTTGCTCGTCGGCGTTCAAGCCGTCGAGGAAACGGAGCCACGAGTCAGCGAAGGTGACGGGAGAGGAGAGCAGGCGCTTGTTGAGCACCTCGACCGCGAACGCGCCGGCCACTTGCTCGGAGCGGCTCCGGCGAGCCGCGATGAGGGAGTGCACCTCGGAGCGAAACTCGGAGAACGCCTCGGACAGGGCGCGCTCGCGCGGGGCGGGGTAGAGCGGAACCGGCTCGAGGAGGCGCTCGCAGAACCTGGGCCTGCGCTTCGTGTCGTTGCTCTTCTCGATCTCCTCGCGGTCACTCTCGTTGATCTCGCGCTTGAGGCGACGGACGACGACGTGGCCGATGCGCTCCTTCTCGGCCTCGGTGAACTCGCTCGTCCGGTTGAAGCGGACCGGGTCGAGCAGCTCGAGGAGGCCTGAGAAGCTGCGGGTGTGGCCGTTGTGCGGCGTGGCGGTGAGGAAGAGCTTGTGCTCGAAGAGTGGGCTCAGCCACCGCAGCATCTTCGTCAGGTCGCTGTCGTCGCCGAACGAGGCGGGCATCAGGTTGTGCGCCTCGTCGACGATGAGCAGATCCCATGGGAGCTGCGCCGTGCCCTCCGGCTGTTTGCAGGCTGCGTCGAACTCGCGCAGCACGTCTTCCTGCCGGAGGTAGTGGTACGAGGTGATGATGCGCGGGAAGGTCCGCCACGGGTTGGCGTCGAGGCCCAGCCGCTTGCGGAGCTTGTAGGTCTCCTGGCGGTCGACGACGTCAAAGCCCAGAGAGAACTTCTCGAGCATCTCCTGATGCCATTGATCGCGCAGCGCCGCTGGCGTCAAGACGAGCACGCGGCGGATCCGGCGGCGCAGCAGGAGCTCACTCAGGATGAGTCCGGCCTCGACCGTCTTGCCCAGACCGACATCATCGGCCAGCAGGAGCGAGATGCGGGGCATCTGGAGCGCCTTGAGCAGCGGCACCAACTGGAAGTCTTCGACCTGGACGGCCCCGTGGAAGGGTGAAGCGACGGGCAGCTCAGCGACTCCTTCGGAGCCGTCCGCTGGCAGGAAGGGGGTGAGCGCTGACCACCGTGAGGCCCGGACGAGGGCATCAAAGGTCCGGGAGGGCGTCATCGGGAGTGAGGCGTGGACGTCCGGGAGGGCGCCCGGCTCGTGGGCCTTCGCCCCTATCTCGCGCTCCCAGATCACCGAGTCGGTGGGAGGGCCCTCGGTGTCGGTGTACTCAAGATCGACGAGGTGCAGTCGGCGTTCACGGGTATCGAAGGGCTTGACCCTCGCGATCACCGCCCTCCGGTTGCGGACGGTGGCCATCATGCCTTCACGGGGCTGGTTCACGGTCGTGTTCACTCAGCCATTCTGCCTTCGGTTTCCCCTTGGTTCACTCTTCATCACCTCGCCACACCTGCCAGGTGGCCGGGCAGGGATGCGTCCCTTAGGTATGGCGAGGTAAGCAATGGTGTGTCCTGGTTGCAGCCACTGAGGTCGCTAGGGGCTGCATGGACCGCAACGTCTCGGGCCTTGTGCTTGGCGGCGGTGGTAGACCTGGGAGCCTCCATGAATCAGCTGGCTGCCTCGTTCAGGGTCCTGCGCGACCGGGATGCATCTCCGACGATTCGTGGGTTCGTCTATCAGGTCGACATCACCCTGGAGCGCTGGCTGCGGCTCCAGCCCGGACAGACCTTGGTACTCGAGTGCGGGGAGGACATCGATGTGCTCGGGAGGGAGGAGTCGCCGCAGCGGCTGCTCGAGCAGATCAAGCACCGTGAGAGGCAGCACCTCACGCTCACCAGTGATGAGGCCCGCAGCGCACTCGCCAATGCGTACGAGCACTTCACGGCCAATTCTCACCTTGACCTGCTCGTCCGGTACACCACCAACTGCGAGGTGGGTCGCGAGCGAGCCATTCCCGCGAGTTCCCCGAGTGGCATCGTGCTGTGGAATCAGATCCGCGAGAGCAGGTTGGAAGGGAGGCCGCTTGGTCACGCGCTGAAGCGTGTCCGCGCGCTTATAAAAACGGGCGAGGCTCCCGAAGACGAGACGGAGAGGGTGTTCGCGCGGTTCCTCGCAAAGGCCACACTCGCGCAGCTTCTGTGCTTCATTCGGCGGGTGGAGTGGAGTACCGAGGCCCCTCCAGCCGCCGACATGCGCGGGCGCCTTGAAGGGCTCATACGGGATCGCTCGGGTCTGGGCGTACGAGAGGCCTCTCAGCGCTACGAGCGGCTCTTTGCGCACGTCTTCTCGGTGCTCTGCAAGAGGGGTGAGAAGCGGCTTGATCCCGTGGAGCGGGAGACGCTGCTGGCGGCGCCGGCTCTTCCAGAGGAGCTTCTCCAGACAGTCCAGGCGCTGGCGAAGCGTTTCGAAGCGCTGGAGTTGTCGCTGAAGCGAAAGGAGCCCGACTTCTCCATCCTGGAGCCGAGCCAGTACATCCACTCCCCCCGCTTGGATGGGGCGGTGGAGGCACTCAGGGAGAAGCTGAGGAGGGAGCGCGTGGTGGGGCTGCGTGGCAGACCGGGGGATGGCAAGAGCGAGGTGGCCCGCCAGCTTGCAGCCAGGGACGAGGGCGCCTATCTCCTGTTGCCAGCCCGTGAGGGAGTGGTGTCGGCGGACCTGTGGAACCAGCACTTCCACGATATCGCTTCGGCGGTCCTCGGAGGCGAGGCATCCCACGAGTTCAGCTTGGCGCTGCGGCAACTCCTTGGCGCTCTCGAGGGAAGGAAGCGCCTGCTGGTCATCGACAACGCAGATGTGGAACCGCCCGTTTCCATTTCAGCGCTCGTTCCTCACCAGGGCACGGTGCGCGTCGTGGTTGTGGGACCGGCAGAAGGGCAGGCCCCCTCGGTCCAACTCCTTCCTCCCGTCGAGGCGGACTTCCTGGAGATAGCTGGCCCCAGGCGCTTCGACGATGAGGCCCTCCGGCTGGTCCGTAGGATTGGTCAGGCCACCAGCTACTGTCCCCTGGTGGCCAGGGTGATCGGCTCGTTGGCCGACTCGTCGGCGCCTCATGAGGATCTGGCTGCGCTGCTGGATGAACTGGGTCGTGGAGATGCTGCGGAACAAATCCGGGTGACCCTGGAGAAGTGCTGGAGTTCAGCGGCGATGGGGGAGCAGGAGCGGCAGCGCGTGGTGTTTGTCGCGGCCATGGGAGAGCCCGAGATTCCGCTCTCCTGGCTGCCGCCGGCCTTGCGGCACTCATCGCGCTCCTGGGGGCTGTTGGAGCGTGGTGGTGTGGCCCACCGGGAGCGTGAGGGGGGAGGCGAGGAACTGGTGGTTCGCGTGCACCGGCTGGTGGCCGCTCATGCCAGGCGGAGCCTGGTGGATGTTTCGCCTCACGTGCTGGAGGTGCTATCCGCATGGGAGGTGGAGTCCGAGCTCCTGGACGACCTCAAGGCCAACGGCGCTCGCAGCCGGGCCTTTGTCGCCGGCTTCCAGTACTTGCTGGCCAGGGGAGGACTGGCCGCGGCAGGACGTGAGAGCCAAGCACGGCTGTCCCTATTTTATGTGGACCTGACGCCTTCGCGCATCTTGCGTACCCAGGCCATCGAGCAGCACCTCGCTCCCCTCGTGCACGGCGATGAGGCGATGGCTTCCCTGCATCCCGCCGTCTGGGGCGGGTTGGTGGATGTGCTCACAACGTACAGGCTGCGTCGCTCGCCCACGCTCGAAGCATGGCTGCGGCGTGCCTCCTCGCTGTTGGAGTCCTGGGCTCAGGAGCATCCGCTGCCCGCGGGGTTCGACCCGTCCTGGACCTGGATGGACGTGACCGCGACCTATCATCAAGCGAAGGCACTCGGGCAATCGCGGCAGGAGGATGCACGCAAGCGGGGAGCCGCCCTGCTGGAGCGGATTGACGCATTCTGCGAGGGAGCGCCAGCGGATGCCCAGGCGCCCTGGTTTCTGCGGCAGGTGCGAGCTCGCTTCCAACTTGCGGCTTGGAGCTGGTACGCGGAGCCGGGGAGCCGGGCGGCCTTGCTGGAGTCCGTTCTGGACCGGCCGCAGATGCCACTTCCCCGCTATTTGCGGCTCGCCATACTGGCCCGGTTGCTGAAGCTGGCGGAGGGGGCCCACGGGAGCCTCGGGCGAGACCGCAGGGCGAGCATCCTGGCTGAGGGGTTGGATCTCTGTAAGGAACTGGGGAGCCGTTACCCAGAGGGGCAGGCCAACTTCCTCGATGCCGCCGTAGGGGAACTTGAGTCGAGCGGTGGGTGGGAGCGATATGATGAGGTTCTCGCGGTAGCCACGGCGGTGCTGATGCAGCTCCTTCCTCGTGAAGGGCCCGAGGCGCTCGATGCGGGCTTGGCCGGCTCGAGGATCGCCTACGTATTGGGCCGGGCTGGCGCTGTTCGCGACGATGCCCGTGGAGCCACAGCCGTCGACTCCGCGCTCACGCTCATGGATCGCATGCTCGTGGAGCGTGATGCCGGGAAGCTCACCCGGGTGGCGATGCTCCTGCGGGAAGCGGGGTACCCACAGCATGCGGTTTTGCTGCTTGAGAGGATGATCACGGAAGGGAGCTCAGGAAGGGAGGACTCGTTCTCCACACAGCTTGAGCTGGCCAGTGCCCTGCGTTGGGTTGGAGAGTACGAAGCGGCGCTTGCTCGCATCGAGGCGCTGTCGTGCAACTCGGAGGGCCGGATGGACGACAGACGGAGGCTCCGAGCGGTGTGCAACGAACGGGCGCGGGTTCTTGCCCGGCTTGGGCGTTGGAAGGAGGTACGGGCCGTGTTGCAGGCCAACGCTGGAAGCCATGAGGAAACCGGGGCAGACTTCTTCGCGCGGCAGTGCCGGGAATGGGACCAGGCAGTATCGCTGGGCCCGGATGCGGCACAGGCTTTGTGGGACGACGAGCTGCGCGCCCACCGCCGTCACGAGGCTTCCTCTCCCGATGCTCAGGAGGCGCGGAATCGGGTCGTGGCACACCTGTACGAGCGCGCAGTGCAGTTCTCATCCAGGAACTCCACGAGTATGTGAGCACTGCCCCGGAGTGAATAGGCTCAGGGCTTGCCCGTCCGAGGCGCAGTTGATCTTGTTTCAAGGGGGAATCGATGAATTCGGGGGAGTGGCTGGATCTGAAGTGCCGGAAGCTTGTCGTGCCCGACACGAGCTCGGAGTGGGAGTCCGTGAGAGGGGCGCTTAATGCCGTAGAGGGGTGCATCGAGAAATCACGGGTCCTACGGATCGCCGAGCGGTACCCCTGCGGCTCCTTCGAGAAGAACACGATGCTGCCGAACCGGAAGGAGGCAGATCTGGTGGTGGTGCTCGCTGCCCCGCCCACGAGCGAGACACTCGACGCCCTACGCCAGGTGCTGGCAGAGGGGATTTCCCACATGCCCTACGGTATTCCCCTGGCGCATCCTCCCCAGGAGAGCTTCAAGGCCATCCAGTTGGAGTTCGCCAATGGAGTGAAGGTGGACGTGCTGCCGGTGGCGAAGCAGGGGGTGACCCCTCCAGGGCCCTCCGTCCCCCGGAAGCTGAGAGTTGCATTGAGCGGGCCGGAGCACGTGCGGTGGTTCGAGCGCAACGCCCATGGGTCGGTCATCCATAACGTCGTCCGTGCGCTCAAGCATTTCAGGGAACTGCACCTGGCGGAGTGGGGCCCTCTGTTCTCCTTTGCCATCGAGGTGTTCGCGGTAACTCTCCTGGAACCTCATAAGGACAAAGGACTGGCTTGGTGCTTCCGGAAGGTGCTCGATGAGGTGGGCCAGGGGTGGTTGTTGAACGGTAGGATGCTTCCCGATCCGGCTCGGCCGGGAAATGACCTGCTCATGGACTTGGATGAGCCCACCCGGCAGCGGATGACCGATGCGGCCCGGCGCGCGGTGAAGTGGGTGGACGAGGAGCAGTGGTCGGAGGTCTTTCCGCCGGAGCGACAGCCTCCGCGGGTCGATGCCAACCTGGGAGGGAAGACGCTTGCCTGAGAGCCACGTCTGTCCTCCCTGGTGGGAGCGGTGGGCGGGCTGGTGGGAGCACCAGCAACTCTTCCTGGAGGCCGAAGACCCCGAAGGATGCTTTGACTACGAGCCCAAGACGCACCGTGTTCAGTGGCAAGGCCACCTTGCGGCGGCTGGCAGGTCTTGGGAACTCAAAATTCATTGGGGGCCGGGCACGCCGTACATGGCGCCGGCCATCGAACCCGTCGGCTGCTGGTCGTTGGTCCACCAACTCCGCGATCGCTCGATGTGCCTGCTGAAGCCAGAGGGATTGTCGGCGGGGTACACAGGGGTCCCCGACATGGGCTTCTGGCTAAAGCGCGCGGCGGGCTGGCTCGAACGCTACGTCGAAGAGGGGTGGGCGATCGATCCCAACTTCTGGCGCTTCGTGGCGCTTGAGCGGCCCGCCGCCGGATACAGGGTGAACCTACCTCCGATGCGCCTGATGGGGTTGCCTCCTGCTTGGCGGCTGAGTTCGCTTGAAAAGATTGGCCAGTTTCGTGCATTCGTTTCCAGGACCAATGGCCTGAGCGCCGTGAAGGAGTGGCGCCCCGGCGTCAAGGGCCGTTGGCGGCAGTGGGATGAAGCGGAGAGCCTGGTTGACGATGAGCGTGAGGAGTTCCTGGGGATCTGGGTACGGCCGGACGCCCACTTGGATCCTCGGCTGAGGGGGTTACATCTCTTCGGGGAGGAGCGGCTTCAGAGACAGTACCTGCAACTGTTGAAACAGGTTTTCGAGAGGGCCAGCAAGAAGGGACGTCGAGTGCTGATGGCCGTTGGCACTGAAATGACCGAGGAGAGCGACCCTATCTGGCTCATCCATGTGATCGATCCCAGACCCGAGCCGGAACCTGGTCGGACCATTCAGGACCTGGGACCTAATGCCAGCGAGGCAGATGTCCGAGGGCTTGTGGAGGGCGCTATTAGGCGTGGCTTTCAGCGGGCGCGGGAGTTTCTCGACATGCTCATGCCATGGAGTGGAATCGTGCTGGATACGCGAACCCTGGATGCCCGACGCCGGAGCGGCAGGCCCGATGACATTCATCGGCGCATCTCCTCGGCTCAGGTGCTACTCGTTGGCTTGGGAGCGTTGGGCTCAGAAGTGGCCCACCTCCTGGCTCAGGAGGGGGTAGGGAACTTCCT
Source organism: Myxococcaceae bacterium (assembly GCA_016926755.1). GTDB lineage: Bacteria > Myxococcota > Myxococcia > Myxococcales > Myxococcaceae > Hyalangium. The sequence goes on from JAFGNZ010000063.1 coordinate 35,515, forward strand.
GCTTGTCGATGGAGATCTCCTGATGCCGGGGAACGTCGCGCGCCATCGCGCGAACCTGGCCGACGCGGGACGTCCGAAGGTGAGCGCAGTCGAGCAAGACATCCTGCGGATCAATCCTTCCGCCAGCGTGCAGACGATCGAGAGCTGGATTGACGAGCAGCTCCCGACGCTGGGCTGGACCCCGCAGGGGTCGAACGAGCCCTTCGTAGCGGTAGGTCTCACGGGTGACGAGGCGAGCGAACACGTGCTAGGTGAACTCACCACTGGTTACCGGCAGCATTGCATCCACGCCTGGATGGAGATGGATGGACAGGTGCTGCGGCTCTTCCGGGTGCTGACCGGCAAGGACCCGACGTTGCTGGAACTGGGGCGAGATCCCCAATCCTCCATTCCGTCCTTGCCTCGCTCCTCGGGTCTTGCCGTGAGCCCCCGAGAATGCGCGGAGGCGGTGCTACCGGGCTCAGCGGGCAACATCCACGCAGCTGCGAACTTTATCGCTCGGATGGTGCTCGACGTCATTGTCGGCCGCCAAGAGGACGAGAACCACTGGCTCTTTGCTCCAGATGGCGTGCGCGACGCGGGGGACTTGGTTCCGCCCCCACTTCGTTCCCGTTACGGCGTCATCGGCTTCCAGTTGACTGGGGCTCCGGTGACGTAGCTCAGTCCGCGAACGAGAGGATGCTTTCCGCGCGCATCCTCAATGCCCAAAAAAAGCGGGCACCGCGTCGTGCGATGCCCGCCCACGGCTAGCGCACGTGGCGCTCACGCCGTCCCAGGGCTTCGGCCAGTGCCGCCAGGAAGGCGGCCACCGCGTCTTGGATGACGCGCGAACGAAGGGTCTTCAGGATCCAGTCCATGTGAAGACACCTCCTTCCTACGCCGCTGCGAGCTGCACCTGGGCCTGGTCCGCGATGGCCGCCAAGGCTTGCCTCTTCAGGATCGAGGCACTGCCCGGCCAGATGGACTCGAGGCGGGCAGCATCAGCGCTCTTTCCCTTCGTGGCCCGGATACCCTTGTGGTGATCAGCGTACTCGCTGAAGGCCTGGAGTGCGACCCACGCGGTTCCCTGGATCTGGCCTTCGATGCCGCTGCCGGAATAGAACAGCTCGATCACCTTGCTGCGCGCCTTGATCAGCTAGATCCTCTTGAGGAGCTGAAGGTCTCAGCCAAGCGCGTCAGCGCACGCCTTGCTGAACACCTTGATGTCGTCGAAGGCCAGCTCCACGCTGTCGTTCAGCCCCTTGCCCTGTACGGTGGTCGCGCCATCGCTGTTCGGCAGGCCGCACACGTCGAACCCGACCAGCTCACAGCCTCGCTCGGCCAGTGCCTTGATGACGTTCACCACCGCCAGCTGGGCATGCTCCGGCTTGTGCTGCCCGTCCTTGTAGGGCGTGCAGCTGACCTCTGACACGTCCCGGTCATAGGTGATGTACACCGAGTATTTCTCGTCCTTGAGCCCGGCCTGGCTCTCGATGGCATCGAGCAGGCCGGAGACATCGGCGCCCTTGGTCGTGTCCGTGCCATTGGAGAGCAGCTTGGCGACCTTGTCCTGGCTCTTGTTGGTCAGCACCGACGTGGCGAAGTTCCCGGAGGTCTTCACCTCGGTCGGGGCCCTCAGGACGCCCACCGCGGCGTAGGCCGTCACCAGGCGGGGGATGTGGTGCGCCGGGCAGCCCTCGAACAGCTTGACGGCCCAGGTGCTGCAATGAATGTTGTCGGAGCCCGCGGCGCCGTAGTCGTAGTGCGCATCGAAGTTGAGGACGAGCCGCTTTTCGTGCGAGGCGCGATGCTGCAGCGCCCGCGCGGCCAGCGGCCAGGACATGTGGTGCGCGCTGTTGTGATCGATGACGCCGAAGAGGAAGGGGTGCTTGTCCTCCTTCTTGAAGGGCTCCTGCGCGAACAGCCCGTTCAGCCCCAGGAACGCCGCGGCGAAGTTGCTGAAGTTCACCTCGCCATTGCCACCGCCCTTGACCTCCTTCGAGAAGACCAGGTTGCCGAAGTCCGCGTACTTGAAGGACTGGTTGTCTTTAACCGCTCCCTTCGCGTACCGGACATCGAACTGGAACTCGCAGAGGGCTTCCATCGCATTGAGGTAGTTGGCCAACTTGCCAGCCACCATCTTGCTATTGAGTCGCGTCGGCAGGTACGTCAGCGCGGGGGCCATTCCAAAGTACGCGTAGATCATAAGGCCGAGAGCCTATCGCTCGACGGCTCAAGTTGGCCAGCGCGCTGGCATGATGATTCGCCCCACCTGTGCCCGACCTCTTAGGAGGCTGGAGGAAATAAGTTTTCCACTTTCAGTTGTTGCTCCAATGAACTCAGCGGCGAGGAACGCGGATGGACGAGGAAGC
>JAFGNZ010000372.1 GCA_016926755.1 Myxococcaceae bacterium
CCGAGCACCTGACGGAGCGGCTGTTCAGCGAGCTGAACAAGCAGGTGTCCAGCGGCAGCCGGATCCCGGGCGCCACGGTGAACCCGACCGACAAGGTGACGGATGCGCAGGCCGAGAAGGCGGTGCGTGATGCCTTCGCGCAGCAGTTCAACGGCACCAGGCAGCCCACCGCGGAGGAGCTCAAGCAGTGGACCGCCAAGGCCAAGGAGCTGGCCGAGAGAGCGGGCACTACGGAGTTCCTGGCCGAGCGTGTCTTCACCCAGCTGAACAGCGCGGTGCAGGGGGGCAGCACGCTGCCCGGCCCCGCGGTGGACCCGTCGGCGACGGTGACCACGGAGCAGGCCGAGAAGGCCGTGAAGGATGCCTTCATGACCTTGCAGCGCCGCGCGCCCACCGAGAACGAGCTCAAGGAGTGGACCAAGGTGGCGAAGGATCTGGCCACGCAGGCCAAGAGCACGGAGCACCTGGCCGAGCGCGTCTTCAGCCTGCTCGCCAAGGCCGCCTACGGCGGGTAGTCCTTCCGCTGGGCAGCAGCACGAGGGGCAGGCCGTCAGCCCGACAGGGGCTCGGTCTCCAGCACCCACAGCGGGGCGTCTCCGCACTGGATGAGGCGCGCTCCGTCGTCGCGCTTCAGCAGCAGCTTGCCGGGCTCGCCCCACTGGCCCTGGTGCTCCTGCTCGAGCTCGGTCTTCAGCACCTGGAGTCGCCGTCCCTCCACTGTGCCGAGCGCGGAGGAGGGCATGCCTGCCCGCCAGGCGGCCAGGCGGCAGGCCCGCACGCGCAGGTGCACCGAGCGCGCCGGCTGCGACCAGTCGATCTCCCGGTAGGAGTCCTCGAAGTGGCCCGCATAGCTGGCGCCCTCCTCGGGCTGGGGCTCTCCCAGGTCCTCCCAGGCCACGCGGGTGAGCACGTCCGGCAGCAGCTCGATCGCCATCTCCATCACCTTGCGCGCGATCGACTCGTCCGTGTCCGTGTCGAGGAGGGGCCGGCGCCCCTGCGCGAGCATCGGGCCGGTGTCGAACCTTGCATCCATCCGGTGGAACGTGAACCCCACCTCCGGCTCGTCATTGCGCAGCGTCCAGGCCAGGGGGTTGGGGCCTCGGTAGCGCGGCAGCAGGGAAGGGTGGGCGTTGACCGCGCCTCGGGGGGCCAGGGCCAGCGTCTCCGCGGGGATGCGCCAGGGGAAGAAGAAGCTGAGGAGGAAGTCCGGCTTCGCGGCGGCCACCAGCGGGGTGAGGCGGTCGCGCCGGCTGGCGATGAGGATGTCGGCGGTGGGAGGGACTACCTCGTGGATCTGGTGCATCACGGTCCAGGCCAGGGGATTCCGAGGCCGCCCGCCATCCGGCCCGGGGGGGAGTACCACCGCGACGACCTCATGGCCCCTCGCGCGCAGCAGGTCTCCCAGGCAGAGCACCACGTCCGCGGAGACGGTGAGCAACGCGATGCGCCAGCCGTGGTAGCGGGGCGTGGGACTGCCAGGTGGAGGTGGATCCGGCTCCATGTTCCCCCTCCTACTACAAGCTCGTGGGCGAGGAGCAGCCTCTTCTCGGCACCTTGCGGGGCTCAGGGGGCCTTTGGCGCGGAGCCCGGCGCGGACTAGGATACCCCCCGCCGATGGCATCCAATCCGAACAGCTTCCTCTCGAAGTACTCCGACATCGTCCTCGCGCTCGTGGTGGTGGCCATCGTTGGGATGATGATCGTCCCGATGCCCACCCACCTGTTGGACGTGCTGCTGACGTTCAACATCAGCATCTCGGTGGTGCTGCTGCTGATCTCGCTCTACGTGCCGGCGGCCCTGCAACTGTCGGTGTTCCCGACGCTGCTGCTCATCACCACCATGTACCGGCTGTCGCTGACCATCTCCACCACGCGCCTCATCCTGCTGACGGGCGATCCGGGCGAAGTGGTGGTCGCCTTCGGCAAGTTCGTGGTCCAGGGCAACTTCGTGGTGGGCGCCATCATCTTCGTCATCCTCACGGTGGTGAACTTCATCGTGATCTCCAAGGGCTCGGAGCGTGTGGCGGAAGTGGCCGCCCGCTTCACCCTGGACGCCATGCCCGGCAAGCAGATGTCCATCGACGCGGACCTGCGCGCCGGCTCCATCGACATGGAGGAGGGCAAGCGCAAGCGGCGGGATCTGGAGCGCGAGAGCCAGCTGTTCGGCGCCATGGACGGCGCCATGAAGTTCGTCAAGGGCGACGCCATCGCCTCCATCATCATCACCGTCATCAACATCGTCGGCGGCCTCATCATCGGCGTGATGCAGAAGGGCATGGAGGTGGGCGCGGCCGCGCAGAAGTACGCGCTGCTCACCATCGGTGACGGTCTGGTGGGCATGATCCCCGCCATCCTCATCTCCACCTGCGCCGGCATCATCGTGACGCGCGTGGGCGGTGACGAGGAGGGCAACCACCTGGGCAAGGACGTGGGCACGCAGCTCACCGCCTACCCGAAGGCCATCGCCATCGCGGGCGGCATGCTCTGCGTGCTGGCGATCATCCCCGGCCTGCCCGGCATCCCCTTCCTGACGCTGGGCGGCCTGGCGGGCTTCGGCGCCTGGAAGATGCTCAAGAAGCAGGGGGAGGAGGTGGCGGCGGAGGAGCACGGCGGCGGGATGACGCCCACCGAGACCGAGAACGGCACGCCGGCCGCCACCGAGCCCGCCCCCAAGGAGCCCATCAACCCGGACTCGGAGCTCTTCGTCCCCGTCGTCACCCCGATCGTGCTGGAGGTGAGCGACGCGCTGGTGCCCTTCGTGGACTCGCGGCAGGACAACGGGAAGTTCCTCTTCGAGCTCATCCCCTTCATGCGCGACGGCCTCTTCGTGGAGCTGGGCGTGCGCTTCCCGGGCGTGCGCGCCCGCGGCAACTCGGGCCTGCCACCGGGCGCCTACCAGATCCAGATCAACGAGGTGCCCGTCGTCACCGGGCAGGCCACCATCGGCCACGTGCTGGTGAACGACACGGTGGACCGGCTCAAGCTGATGAACATCCAGGGCTTCGAGGCCATCAACCCGGCCACGCGCCAGCCCGCCGCGTGGGTGCCGGAGCAGCACAAGGAGACGCTGGAGGCCGCGGGGCTCACCACCTGGGACGTGCCGGGCTACATCATCCTGCACCTGGCCGCCATCCTGCGCCGCAACGCGCGGGACTTCGTGGGCGTGCAGGAGTCCCAGACGATGCTGGATCAGCTGGAGAAGGCCTTCCCCGCCATCGTCAAGGAGGTGGTGCC
>JAFGNZ010000373.1 GCA_016926755.1 Myxococcaceae bacterium
TCACGAGGCCACGGGTCATCCCCGTCCCCCTCCCACCCTTGCCTTCAACGGGCAACACGGCGGTTGGGTCTAGCCGGGGCGTGGCCTTCGGTAAGTAGCGAGAATGACAGGGACCGCGACGGCTGTCACGAGGGCGGCCTGCGCCAGCAGCACAGCGGGCAGGGGACGCTGGAGGTGGACATGGAGCGAGCGGCCGAGCGCCAGCCCCAGCAGCACCCCGGTCAGGGTGCGCACGAGGTTGGAGCCGCCGGCGGGCCGGAAGCGTCCCAGGGCCCAGTCCACGAGGGCCGGCAGGGTGAGGCCGAGCACCACGGGCACGTCCCACTCCCACTGGAGCGGCGCGCGCAGGGCGAAGAGGCCCACCAGGGCAACCAGCATCACCGGGTAGGTGCCCAGGCAGCGCGCGCAGACGCGCACCCCTCCCAGCACGTAGGTGCGGTTGTACTCATCCTCCCGATGGTGACTGAGCCAGAACACCTTGCGGCTCCTCCTCTCCGCGGGCCTCTGCCGTCCCCGTGGCGTCCTGCTCCGCCAGGAAGCACGCGGCGGTGTGGCCATTGCCCAGCGCATATAAAGGAGGCGCCTCGCGCCGACAGCGCTCGGAGGCATGGGGGCAGCGCGGGTGAAACGCGCACCCCGGCGGCGGCGAGAGCGGAGAAGGCACGTCCCCCTGGAGGATGATGCGCTTGCGCGGGTGGTCCGGATCCGGCACCGGGACGGCGGACAGCAGCGCCTGGGTGTACGGGTGGCGCGGGCGGCGGTAGAGCTCCGCCGCGTCCGCCAGCTCGACGATCCTCCCCAGGTACATCACCGCCACGCGCGTGGAGATGTACTCCACGATCTTCAGATCATGCGCGATGAAGAGGTAGGTGAGCTTCAGCTCGCGCTGCAGCTCCACCAGCAGGTTGACGATCTGGGCCTGGATGGACACGTCGAGCGCGCTGATCGGCTCGTCCGCGATGACCAGATCCGGCCGCATGGCGATGGAGCGGGCGATGCCGATGCGCTGGCGCTGGCCGCCGGAGAACTCGTGCGGGTAGCGCTCCATCGCGTCGCGCGGGAGCCCCATCAGCTCCAGCAGCGCCAGCACCTGCTCCTCGCGCTCGCGGCCCCGGGCCAGGCCGTGGATGGCGAACGGCTCGCCGATGATGTCTCGCACCGTCATGCGCGGGTTCAGCGAGGCGTACGGATCCTGGAAGATGAGCTGCATCCGCCGGCGCAGGGGGCGCAGCTCCCGCTGAGACAGGCCCGTCAGCTCCTGCCCTTCGAAGCGGATGGAGCCGGCGGTGGGCTCGATGAGCCGCAGCAGCGTGCGGCCCAGGGTGCTCTTGCCGCAGCCGCTCTCCCCCACCAGCCCGAGCGTCTCTCCGCGCAGCACGTCGAAGCTCACCCCGTCCACGGCCTTCACCGTGCCGCGCACCCGCCCGAGCAGGCCGTCGCGCACCGGGAAGTGCGTCTTCACGTCCCGCACCTGGAGGAGCGGCTCGGTCAGAGGCTCGGTCATGGCGCGGGCACCGGGTTGTGGCACGCGGCGGACTGCCCGTCGCGCTTCAGCTCCAGGGGCGGCTCCACCCTCGCGCACACCTCGAGCGCTCGCTCACAGCGATCCCGGAAGCGACAGCCGACGGGCAGGCGGCGCAGGCTGGGCACCATGCCGGGGATCGCCTTCAGCCGCTGGCGCCCTCCCCCACCCCGCGCCTCCTGGAAGGAGGGGATGGAGCGCAGCAGGCCCGCCGTGTATGGGTGCGCGGGCTGGCGGAAGAGGGCGCGCACCGGGGCCTGCTCCACCACGCGGCCGGCGTACATCACCACCACCGCGTCACAGCTCTCCGCCACCACGCCCAGATCATGCGTGATGAGCATCACCGCCATCCCGCGCTCGGCCTGCAGCCGCCTGAGCAGCTCCAGGATCTGCGCCTGGATCGTCACGTCCAGCGCGGTGGTGGGCTCGTCCGCGATGAGCAACTCCGGGTTGCACGCCAGGGCCATGGCGATCATCACCCGCTGGCGCATGCCGCCGGAGAGCTGGTGGGGGTAGGCGTCCACGCGCTGCTCGGGCGCGGGGATGCCCACCTGGCGCAGCATCTCCACCGCGCGCTCCTTCGCCCGCTTCCGATCCAGCCCCTGGTGCAGCCGCACCGCCTCGCTGATCTGCTCGCCCACCGTGTAGACGGGGTTGAGCGACGTCATCGGCTCCTGGAAGATCATGGAGAGGTGGTTGCCGCGGATGCGGCGCATCTCCTCCTCGGGCAGCGCCAGCAGATCCCTCCCCTTGAAGCGGATCTCCCCGCCCACCACCCGGCCCGGCGGCTCCGGTACCAGCCGCATCACGGACAGGGCGGTGACGCTCTTGCCGCAGCCGCTCTCCCCCACCACCCCCAGCGTGCCACCGGGCGGGATGGAGAAGGACACGTCGTCCACCGCCAGCACCGGGCCCTCCTCCAGGGAGAAGCGGGTCTTCAGGCCGCGGACTTCGAGGAGGGGCTCGGTCATGGGCAGACTCTCGAGCCGGCTTGAACCGCCGGACGCGCCCTCACTTCCGGGTCAGCTCTTCCAGGAACTCCTCCTCCTGGATGATGCGCTTCTGGATGAGCAGGCGGATGAGGGCCGCGATCATCTGCGCGGGCATGATCTTCTGCGTGGGGCTCGTCGGCTCCTCTCCGTGGGAGATGCGCTCGAGGTTGTCGAGCACCTGCAGATCCTCCTCGGAGAAGTCCGGAGGCAGGTGGCGCTCCGGCGGCTTCACGTTCGAGGCCGCCCCACCGAACATCACCACCGGCACGCGTGGGGTGTCCGGATCCGGCGGAGGCGGAGGCGGAGGCTGCACGGCCGGGCGCGGCTTCGTCCCGAGCAGATCGTCGATGAAGTCCGTGGCCTCCCTGGGCGGGGGCGGCGGCATCACGGCCGCGGCGGGCTCCGGCCGCGCGATGGGCGTGGGCGGGGTGATCTCCTCGCCGTCCCAGCTGCCCTCCACCACGGGCGGGTTCCCGCGCTCGAGCCTCATCTCCTCGCCGTCCCCACCGTCCTCCATTGGCAGGGCGTGGATGATGTCGAGCTTCTCCCCGCGCGCCATCACGAGCGCGTTGTCGATGTCATCCGAGGCGGCCACGTAGACGCGGAGCGTCTTGTGGAGCTGGAAGCGCAGCTCGTCGATCAGGGAGAGATCCGCCGGATCCTCCACCGCCACGTGCAGCCGCTCGTTCTTGCCCTCCACCTCGAGGCGGAACGGGACGATGCGGTGCTCGGACTGGAAGTCGAGCGAGAGCAGCCCCGCCACCTCGGGAGGGACCTCCGGCAGCTGCACGAAGGGCACGTCGAACTGGATCGCCAGCGCGCGCGCGAGCTGCTTGGGGGTGACCATCCCCATGGACACCATCACCGAGCCCAACTTGTAGCCCCGGCCAAAGGCTCTCTTCTGGGCGAGCGCGGTGCGCACCTGCGCCTCCGTCACGGCCCCGGACTCGACCAGCAGCTCGCCGATCTTCTTGCGCATGGCCGGATGTTACCGCTTGACCTTGGCGAGGTACTCCTCGCGCGTAAAGACGCCCTTCTCGATCAGCAGCTCCACCATGGCCTTGAGGGCGGCGACCTCCTTGCGCTGCACCTCCTCCACGGTCTTGAGCAGCTCGGCGGGGTTGCCCGAGACGGCACGGGCCGCGGGCGGGGGTGGCGGGGGCGCGGACCTGGGCGCGGCCTGCTGCGACGGTGCGCCACCCGCGCCGTTCACGTCCTTGATGTTCTTGACGAGGGTGCGCCCTTGCGCGTCCATCACCTTGAAGTTGGTGTCCGCCTCCCCCAGCTCCGCCTGCTCCTCATAGAGCCGGGCGTAGGCGCGCGCGATCGCCGTGCGCCCCGCCACGTTGGGGAGGATGCGGCACTTGGTGATGGCGCGCAGCTCGTCCAAGTGGCGCACGTTGAGCGGGTCCGCGACGGCCACCACCAGCGTCTTGCCGTCATCCCTCAGCTGCAGCGGCAGCACCGCGAAGTCCCGCGCCGTCTGGGCCGGGATCTTCGTGCGCACGTGGGGAGGAATCGTCTGCACCGCGTCCAGGTTCACCGCGGGGATGTTGAGCTGCTTGGACAAGGCCCGGACCAGGATGTCCTCGGACACCAGGCTCATGCGGACCAGGATCTCTCCCAGCTTTCCGCCCCACTTCGCCTGCTCCGCGAGCGCCGCCTTGAGCTGGCTCTCCTGGAGCACGTTCGCCTTGATCAGCAGTTCACCGAGCTTGATCTGTGCCATGTCGCTTCCGGGGCATACCCCGACTGTCCCTGTAAGGGGGGCATTTTAGACCGAGTTTGGCCTTTCCTGCGCGTTTCCGGCCACCTCCCCTGCTCAGGAGCCGGGCGGCACGGGTGCCGAGGGGGCGGGCTCGGGGCCCACCTCCCGGCCCCGGGCGTCCACCTGCACCACCCGTGCGCCCTCGGGGGGGACCAGCTCGTAGAGCGTCAGATCCGGGGGCGCGTTGAGGGTTACATCGCTGTAGCGCAGCCGCAGCTCCGTCTCCGCCACCTCCGCGGTGAGCTTCACCTCCTTGGGGAAGACGACGGAGCCCTGCTCCTGGAAGTCGTCGAAGCGCAGATCGTACCCCGGCACGCCGCGCACCTCGCTGCGCACCACCCGGTGGAACTTCGTGTGGACCTGGAGCGTCTGCGTCACCTGCCCCCGGAAGAGCTTGAGCACGTAGACGCCCTCGCCGCGATCCAGCTCCAGCGTCTTGCGCTCGGCGGGGATGAAGGGCACCTGCCCGAGCATCACGGCCACCAGTTCCTCGCTCGGCAGCACCACGGGCAGGAAGCGCGAGACGTTCTCCGGGCTGGCGGGCCCCTGGTAGAAGACGTTGCCCTCCGTCTGGTACAGGCTGAAGCGTTGGCCGTCCGACACCAGCGCCGCCACTGGCCGGTTGAAGAAGTCGAAGGTCTCCAGGTGCATCAGCCCCGGGCGGGAGATGGCGATGAACATGGACAGGGTGCCGCTGCCCTGCGGCGAGGCCACCCGGAGCTTGGCGTCCCCCTGGAGGGTCACCAGGTTGGCCTGGGCCTGGGTCACCCGCTCGAAGAGCTGCTCCGGGTCGTCGATGGGGCCCTCGGGGCCGAACTCGATGCGCTTGGGACACCCAGAACAGACGACTACCAGGAAGATTGCTGCGGCCGCGCGGTTCATGGCTTAAGTCTCGGTCCTTGCAGAGCCCGCTGGCCACCATTCCATGAGTCTGAACGAACTTCTCCACTATCTACGCCTCGGCGGCGTCACCCTGGCCCTCCTGCTGTTTGCCTCCGTGGTGGCGCTGGGGGTGGCCATCGAGCGCCTCATCGCCCTCTGGGGGGTGAGCGAGCGCTCGCGCGCCCTGGGCGAAACGGTCCATAAGCACCTGCTGCGCGGGGACGTGACCGCCGCCCGCACGGCGTCCGAGCGCTCGGACGCCGCGGTGGCCGACATCTTCCTGGCCGGCTTCGACCGGCTGGAGCGCGTGAAGACGAACGGGGGCGGCGTGGAGTCCGCCGTGGAGCGCGAGCGCGCCCAGGTGGGCCTCAGGCTGCGGCGCAACCTGTGGATCCTGGCCACCATCGGCTCCATCACGCCGTTCGTGGGCCTGTTCGGCACCGTGGCCGGCATCATGCGCTCCTTCAAGGATCTGGGCCTGGACGTGGAGGCCGGCGGCACCGGAGGCACGGCGACGGTGATGACGGGCATCTCCGAGGCGCTGGTGGCTACCGCCGTGGGCATCCTCGTCGCGGTGCAGGCGATGGTCTTCTACAACTACTTCCAGGCGCGCCTGGCGCGGGTGATCGTGGAGCTGCGCCTGCTGGGCGACGAGTTCGTGGAGCTGCTCAAGGAGCGCCCCGCCCCGCCCGTGCCTGGCGCTCCCTCCCCCGAGCCCGCCGCCCGCGGCGACGCCCCTCACGCCTGAGTCGAGGCTCCAACCATGGCCATGGGAAGGATACCGGGGGGCGATGACGACGAGGGCGAGGGCGTCTTCGCCGAGATCAACATCACCCCGCTCACGGACATCTTCCTCGTGCTCCTCATCATCTTCATGGTGACGAGCACGGTGATCGTCCAGCAGGGCCCGGGCGGCGGCGCCAAGGCCGGCCTCAAGGTGAACCTGCCCAAGGGCGGCGTCACGGACGTCACCGCGCGCACCACGGATCTGTCCGTGGCGGTGCTGGCAGACGGGAGCTTCGTGCTGGGCGGTGACGTCGTCAGCGCGGAGGAGCTGAGGGCCGCCTTCGACAAGGCCAAGGTGGACAACCCGGACACGCTCGTCATCGTCCAGGCCGACGAGGGAGTGCCCCACGGCACCGTCGTCCAGGTGATGGAGCTGGCCAAGAAGGCCGGCCTGGCGCAGCTCGCCATCGGCGTGCGCGACGGCGAGTAGGCCTCTCCGCGGCCAGCGGCTGAGGCGGCGCCGCGCGAGGCGGCTGGCGAGCACTCGCGCCAGCGCGCTCCGCTGCCACGTTCTTGCGAAGCGCCGGGGCTATGCCAGAAACCCTCCACCCACTCAGGGACGGAGGAACCATGGCGAAGACACGTTGGAGCATCCTGATCGCAGTCGCTGCCCTTGCAAGCCAGACCGCCTGTTTCACGACGAGGATCGTCACCGACAAGCGGCCCGAGACGCGGGCGTTCGAGCACGAGGATCGGCAATGGTTCACGATCGGAGGGCTGGTGCCCCTGTCAGGGCCCGCGGGGCGTGAGTGCGAGCACGGCCTCTCCTACGCGGAGAGCAAGATGGGCGGCATCGACATCCTCATCAACATCGGGCTGTCGGTGGCGGGCACCCTTGTCGGCGCGTCGGCCTGCACCTCCGGCACTGAGGCGGAGCGCTTCTCCTGTGCGACCTCGGCAGGCACGCTCGTGCCCTTCCTGCTGGGCTCGCGCACGGTGACGTATACGTGCGCCGCCGCTCCCTCGGCCCGCGACCTGGCCCCAGCCGCCCCAGGCGCTCCGCCGCCGCCGAGCGCCCTGCCACCTCCGCCCCCATCCGCCCCGACGCCCTGACCGGCTTCGCCGCGACCGCGCTCGCCACCGGCGGGCGCGCCTCGTTTTCAGAGGCAGGAGAGTCCCGCAACAAAATAAAATACGAAAACTCATGCCATTGACTTATAAGTGGGAAACCCCGACGGCTGCCTGCCCGAGGGGCGGACTGGCATCGCATCCCCCACGAAAGGAAGTTCCTCGCATGAGCACGAGCTCTCGTTACCTGCGGTGGTTGGTTGGCGGCGTCGTTGGTTTCTCCCTGCTGAGTGCCTGTGGCGCGCCGGATGAGCAGATCGACACCGCTGACGGGCAGAGCGCGCCGGAGGCTACCGCTGGAGATGTGGCGGTGAGCCTGTCCATGGGCTCGACGGCGCTGAGCGCCCGGGACGATGTCCAGGTGACGGTCACCCTCACCAACGTCGCGGGCCACCCGGTGAAGCTGCTCAAGCGGAACACCCCGGTGGACGGCATCAAGAACGAGCTGTTCAACATCACCCGCAATGGCGCCGCCGTGCAGTACATCGGCCGGCACTACAAGTGGGCGGCTCCGGAGGCCGGGGATTTCCTCACCCTGGGCACGGGCGAGAGCCTCACCCGCACGGTGAGCCTGGCGGGCGCCTATGAGTTCACGGAGACGGGCAGCTACTCCATCAGCTACGCCGAGGAGATCCACGGCGGCGGCGCCACGCAGTTCGCCTCCAACAGCATCAACGTGTGGGTCGAGGGCCGTCCCAACGTCCTGCCCGAGGAGGCCGGTGAGCGTGAAGTCACTGCCTTCGGCCTGTCGACCTCGGGTGCCTGCACCAGCACGGAGGTGTCGTCGATCACGACGGCCTTCAACAGCGCGAAGACCTACGCCAGCGGCTCGCTGAGCTACCTGACCAACACCACCCCCAGCGGCACGGCGCGCTACACCACGTGGTTCGGCACCTACTCGAGCACCGGCTGGAACACCGTCAAGAGCCACTTCTCGTCCATCAACAGCGCCTTCACCACCAAGTCGGTGGTCGTCGACTGCTCCTGCTCGGACAGCGCCTACGCCTACGTCTACCCCTCGCAGCCGTACAAGATCTACGTGTGCAACGCCTTCTGGAGCGCGCCCAACACGGGCACGGACTCCAAGGCCGGCACGCTCATCCACGAGATGAGCCACTTCACCGTGGTGGCGGCCACGGATGACTGGGCCTACGGCCAGAGCGCGTGCAAGAGCCTGGCGAAGTCCAGCGTTACCAAGGCGCGGGACAACGCGGACAGCCACGAGTACTTCGCCGAGAACACCCCCGCGCAGAACTGACGAAACGCGGTAGGACGATGCTGTAACGAAGGCGGGAGCGGCGACGCTCCCGTCTTCTTTTTTGAGGCCCAGCCCATGACACGAGGACACGTTGGTTGGATCGCGCTGTGCTGCCTGGCGCTCGGCAGCGGCGCCTGCGCATCACGCAAGGAGGGACCGGACATGGCAGCCACCCAGGGAACGGAGGGAGCAACCCCAGCAGCCGCCCTGCGGTGCGAGGTGAGCGCGCCCCAGAGCGTGAAGGCTGGAGAGCCGGTGCACGTCACCTTCCGCCTCACCAACTCCACGGCGCAGCCCCTGTTCGTGCTGACGTGGCGCTCGCCCTTCGAGGGGGAGCCGCGCAGCCGCTTCCTGGAGATCACCCGCGACGGCACCGAGGTCCCCTACCAGGGGCCCATGTTCAAGCGCGGCGATCCCGAGGCGGGCGACTACGCCACGCTGGCCCCCGGGGCCACCGCCGAGCTGAAGATCGAGGTGTCGCTCGCCTATGACTTCTCGCGGCCGGGCACCTACCGCATCGCCTTCCGAGGCCCGCTGATGGACGTGGCCACGCAGCAGGCCGAGGTGCCTCGCCCCCTGGCGCAGCACCGCGCCATGCCGGTGCAGTGCCCCGTGGTCGAGACGACGATCGTCGCCCCCTGAGCCGCTTCGAGAACAACGGCCACACGGGGCCGAGCCCGTGTGGCCGTGGAGTGCTCTCTCCGAGAGCGGACTACAGCGAGGACGCGAAGGCGGCGTCCGGGATCTGCATGGGCGAGGCGTCCTCCTGCGCCATCAGCCGCGCCGCCTGCTCCACGTTGGGCAGCACGTTGCGCGCGTACCAGAGCGCGCCCCACTTCTTGCCCTCGTAGAAGGCGCGGTCCGGATCCGCCGCGGACAGCTTCTCCGACGACTTCTCCGCCAGCACCGCCGCCTCCAGCAGCAGCCAGCCCACCGCCACCTCGGACATCATCTGCAGGAAGCGGTTGGCCGACAGCGGGATCAGCGACACCTTGCTCGGATCCTGCGACCAGCCCAGCAGCGCCATGGCGCTGGACATCAGCCCCTCCTGCGCCGCCGCCAGCGCCTTCACCTCGGCCCCGAACGTCTTGTGCTCTCGGTTGGCCTCGATGAAGCCGCCCACGTCCTCCATGAACTGCTGGAAGTGCGCGCCGCCGGCCTGGCCCAGCTTGCGGCCCACCAGATCCATGGCCTGGATGTGGTTGGTGCCCTCGTAGATGGAGAAGATCTTCGAGTCGCGGCAGTACTGCTCCACCGGGTAGTCCTTGCAGAAGCCCGCGCCGCCGTAGATCTGGATCGCCTGGGCGGTCAGCCGGAAGGCCTGGTCGGAGGAGTACGCCTTCACCAGCGGCGTGAGCACCTCCACCTGCCCGCGGTGGTAGGCCGCCCTGTCATCGTCCTTGCCCGCGAGCTGCCTGGCCTTGTCCGTGTGCATGGCCAGCTTGATGACCAGGGCGCGGATGCCCTCCACGTGCGCCTTCAGCTCCAGCAGCATGCGCCGTACGTCCGGGTGCTCGATGATGGGCACGCGCGCGGACATCGGATCCTTCCACTTGGTGAAGTGCCCGCCCTGCTTGCGATCCTTGGAGTACTCCAGCGCGTTGAAGTACGCCGCGGAGGCCAGCCCCAGGCCCTGGATGCCCACGGCGATGCGCGCCCCGTTCATCATCCGGAACATCTGGCTCATGCCGATGTGCTCCACGCCGCCCACCAGCTCGCCCAGGCACTTGTCGTTCTCGCCGAAGTTCAGCACGCACGTGGCCGAGCCGTTGATGCCCATCTTGTGCTCGATGGAGCCCAGGGTGACGTCATTGGGCGCGCCCGAGGAGCCGTCCGCGTTGAGCCGGTACTTGGGGACGATGAAGAGCGACAGGCCCTTGGTACCCGGCGCCGCGCCCTCCACGCGCGCCAGCACCAGGTGGATGATGTTCTCCGCCAGATCGTGATCGCCCGCGGAGATGAAGATCTTCGTGCCGCGGATGTTGTAGGTGCCGTCCGGGTTGCGGCGCGCGCTCGTCTTGGCCGAGCCCACGTCCGAGCCCGCGTGCGGCTCGGTGAGGCACATCGTCCCGCCCCAGGTGCCGTTGAGGCACTTCTCCACGTACTCCTTCTTCTGCTCCGGCGTGCCGCACTCGGCCAGCAGCTCCGCCGCCCCGAAGGCCAGCCCCGGGTACATGTTGAAGGCCGCGTTGGAGCCGCACAGCATCTCCTCCACCGCCACCTGCAGCATCATCGGCGAGCCCTGCCCACCGTGATCCGGCGCCACGCCCACCGTCTTGAAGCCCTGCTCGTAGAGCTTCTTCCACGCGTCCTTGAAGCCCTTGGGCGTGATCACCGTGCCGTTCTCGATCCGGCAGCCCTCACGATCTCCCGTGGAGTTCAAGGGCCCGAGCACCTCCTTGGAGAACCGATAGGTCTCCTGGAGGACGGCCTTGGCCTCGTCTGGCCCCCAGGCCTCGAAGGGCTCCTGGCCCGCCACCTGCGCGAAGCCGAACTGCTCGAACAGGGTGAAGAAGATTTCCCGAAGATCTGTCTTGTAGCTGTTGATTCCGGCGGACATGGCCTCTCCCGTCTGAGGGGGCTCGCTGCCCGGCCATACGAATGGTCAGCGGCGCCCAATGAGACAGGAAAAGTGTTACGCCGATTGATTCGAGAGTCAACCCTGATTGACGCTTTGCGTCGTTCAGCGGGCACACGTCCCCCCGCTGGGCTCTCCGGAATGGTGCCAGGGAGGGGGGCTCCGCGTCCCCCGCATCAGGGCGCTACTTCTTGATCTTCTTCGCCGCCGAGACAGGAGAAGGCGTCGGGGCCGTGGCCGTCTTGGCGGACTTCTTGGTGTTGCTGGGGGCCTTCTTGGCGCCCGTCTCCTCGGCCACCTCTCCGCCCTCTGGGTGCCCGCCTGTCGGGGGGGTGAGGATGCTCTCGCGCGGCACCTCGATGACGATGGGCGCCTGGCCGGAGCGCTGCCGGTTCTCATCCTCCATCGAGTAGAAGAGCTGGATGACGGACTGCCCCTTCATCAGCAGCTCGCCGCGCTGGTTCTCCGCCCACAGATCGATCTCGACGAAGTAGCGGCCCCCAGAGCCGTGCCGATCGCTCACGCGGCCCTTGCAGACCACCGTGTCCCCCGGCCACACCATCTTGATGAAGCGCACGCCGTAGCGGCGCAGCTGGCCGCCGCGGGCCCAGTCGCTGATGAGCTGGCCCAGCATGCCCATGATGAGCATGCCGGGGGCGTACACGGAGGGCATGCCCACGCTCTTGGCGTAGAGCTCGTCCACGTGCACGGGGTTGTAGTCCCCGCTGGCCCCCGCGTAGCGAGACAGCTGGACGCGATCCACCGGGGCCTTGGCGAGCGCCGGCAGCTCATCACCGACGCGGACGGCTTCGAAGTAAAGCTTGCGCGCGGGCATCAGGCGTTCTCCTTCGCGGCGCGGACGATCAGGGTGCGGCGGGCCCGGAAGACCAGGTTGCCCTCCTCATCGCGGCCCTCGTCTTCGATGACCGCGACATCCATCTTCCCCGCGGGGCCGGTGCGCTCCAGCACATCCGCCACCTTGGTGGCCACGTAGATGCGATCCCCGGCGAAGATGGGCCGCTCGTACTCGAAGCCCTGCTCGGCGTGCAGCAGGCTCTTGATGCCCACCCCGAGCAGCTCGCGCAGATCCGCCGCCGAGTGGAACGAAGCTGGAAAGGTGGGTGGCGCGACGATGGTGGGGTAGCCGGAAGCCCGGGCGTACTCCTCGTCGTAATAGATGGGGTTGTAGTCCCCGATCGCCTCCGCGAAGCGCCGGATTGAGCCCTTCTCCACCTCGTTGAGCGTCGGCGGCGAGGAGCGACCGATCGCGTTCTTGTCCAGCATTTCCCCTCCCTTGACTTCTAGCGACCGGCTGGAAGCTCGAGCACGGTCAGCAGCCCGGCCTCCGCGGCCGTCAAGCGTGGCGCGGCATTCACCAGCGTATTCGCGGTGGCCCGGTCCCCCGCCACTCCCCCCGGGATCTCCATGATGATTCTCGGCTCCGCGTCGATCTCGATGCGATCCCGCGGATCCTCCGCCCCAACGGCGATGGTCAGCTCCAGCCGCACCCGCTCCTGCTCGTCCTCCAACCCCACCACCGACTGGAAGATGCCCGCCACCCGGCCTTTTCGCACCGGAAACGCACCGCCGGTGATGTCCTCTTCGGCCATCACCGGAGCGATCTCCTCCTCATAGTCGTCACAATCCAGGCCGAGCCCCAGCCCACACAGCGCCGCGGACTCCACCAGCCCCACGTGGCCGAGCTGATCCTTGTCCACCAGGGCGAAGAACTCCTCCTCCGTCAGGCCGGCGCCCACCCTGCGCTGCAGGGCCTCGCGCCGCGTGCGAGCGTCCACCACCCGGGTGACGGAGACGCGCCGCACCGGGCCGCACGCCTGCCCCGCGGTGGCCACCAGCCGATCCATCACGAAGCCCGGGTTGACGCCGGTGCCCAGCACCGCCACGCCCGCCTTCTGCGCGGCGCGATCCAGCTTCGCCGCCAGCTCCGGGTGCTTGAGGAAGGGGAACGCCAGCTCCTCGCAGGTGGAGACGACCGAGACGCCGAGCTTCACCGCCTCCAGCAGCTGCTCCATCACCTGCGGCAGCCGGGAGCCGGTGGCCTGCAGCAGCACCACCCCGCGGCGCCGCCCGAGCGCGCGCTCCAGCGAGTCCACCACCTTCACCTTCGGCCCGGGCTGCCCCAGCACGTCCGCCAGCGCGCGGCCCGCCAGCTGCGGACTGGTGTCCACCGCGCCGATCAGCTCCACCTCGGCAGAGGCCAGCGCCGCGCGAGCGATCTCCTGCCCGATGAACCCAAGCCCCATGACCACCACCGGGACCGGCCCTGCGGGGGCTCTAGCCATCGGAGAACTCTCCAAAATTCAAGGGGTTAGCCTGATTCACAGCGCAGCGCGGACCATAGACCACCCCCTACCAGACAGGCAAGCATCACGTGACCTGGAGGGCCCTGGGGCAACGAGTATTTGTCAGGAGTTTCCCGGGCTTGGAAAGCTGCACTGGGGTCCGATACGAAGCCCGTCACCCCCCTGTCTGAGGCCGACTGAAGGCGTGTATAAGGGACCTCCTGCTCTTCCTGCTGGAGACCTCGCACGCATGGACCGCATCCTCGTCGTGGATGACGACGTACGCATCCTCGCCGCGCTTTCTCGGATCCTCCAGACCGAGGGCTATGAGGTCATCACGCACAGTGATCCCGTCCAGGCCGCGCGCGAGGAGGGGTTCCAGGTCGTCCTGACGGACTTCATGATGCCGTACCTCAACGGCATCGATCTGCTGGCGGCGCTGCGGGAGAAGAACCCGCGCGCGGTGCGGCTGATGCTGACGGCGGCGGCGGACTTCCGCACCGCCTCCGAGGCCGTCAACCGGGGCGAGGTGTACCGGCTGCTGGGCAAGCCCTGGTCGCTGGCGGATCTGACGAGCAGCGTGCGCCAGGCGTTCGAGCACTACCGGCTGGTGGAGGCCAACGAGCGGCTCACGCGCGAGGTGGCGGAGAAGAACGCGGAGCTGATTGCCATCAACCAGGAGCTGGAGCGGCGCGTGCTGGAGCGCACCGCGGGGCTGCTGGACGGGCTGATCAGCGCGCTGGACTACCGGGACACGGAGACGCAGTGGCACTCGCGGCGCGTGTCCCTGTACGCGCGGCGGCTGGCGGAGGAGATCGGGCTGGTGGGGTCGGCGCTGGATGTCGTGGAGCAGGGGGCGCTGCTGCATGACATTGGGAAGATCGGCGTGAAGGACTCGATCCTGCTCAAGCCCGGGCCGCTGACGCCGGATGAGTGGGTGGAGATGCGCAAGCACCCGGAGTTCGGCTTCCGGATGCTGGCGAAGATGCCCTACCTGCACGAGGCCTCGCTCATCGTGCTGCAGCACCAGGAGCGCTGGGACGGCAAGGGCTACCCGGCCAACCTCTCCGGCGAGGCCATCGTCATTGGCGCGCGCATCTTCGCGCTGGTGGACACGCTGGACGCCATCACCTCCGATCGGCCCTACCGCAAGGGCCGGTCGCTGCAGGTGGCTCGGGAGGAGATCCAGCGCTGCGCGGGCACGCAGTTCGATCCCGGGCTGGCGGCGGCGTTCCTCCGCATCCCGGACTCGGAGTGGCTGCGCATCCAGAGCCAGGTGAAGTCCATGGAGACCAACGAGCTGGAGCGGTTCGGCCACCTCCCGCATCCGCTGGCCGTGGCGTAGCCCGCGGCCCCTGGCCGGCTCCAGCCCTCAGGGCTCGGCCCGCACCTCGAGGATGACGTCGCCCTCGATCAGCGCGTCCACCACCTCCATGCCCGCGGTCACCTCTCCAAAGGAGGTGTAGCGCCCGTCCAGGTGTGGCTGCGGCGTGTGGGTGAAGAAGAACTGACTGCCGCCGGTGTCCTTGCCCGCCAGCGCCATTCCGATGACGCCGCGTCGGTACGGGCGGCGGGTCATCTCGCAGCGGATCGAGTAGCCGGGGCCCCCCTCCCCATCCCCGCGGGGATCGCCGCCCTGGGCGACAAAGTCCGGCACCACGCGGTGGAAGGTGACGTCGCGGAAGTACCCCTTGCGGGCCAGTGAGTAGAGGTTGCCCGACGTCAGCGGCGCCTGCTCCGCGTCCAGCGCCACGGTGAAGTCTCCCTTGCGCGTGCGGAAGGTGAGCTTCGCGCCGGGAGGCGCAGCGGACGGGCGGTACGCCCCCGACGGGAGCTCCACGCGGGAAGAGCGCACGGGCTGGCCCGTCAGCCCGGTGAGGGCCTCGGCCGCCACGCGCCGCAGGTTGTCATGAGGGTGCCCGAGCCACGTCCGCAGCATGGGCTCCGCCTCCTTCCCCTCGAGCGCCACGAGCGCCCCCGCCACGGGCTCGGCCAGCTCCCCCGGCTCCTGGGGCACCCGAGCCGCCAGGGCGCGGACCTCGGGCAGGGCCTGCGTGGCCTTCAGCTTCCCCGCCGTGGCCGCCGCCGCCCCGGCCACCACCCGATCCTCGCCCGCGATGAGGGCTCGCACGGCCTCCAGCGCCTCGGGCACGGGGCGTGCCCCGACTGCCTCCAGCGCGGCCAGGCGCACCCGCGCGTCCGGGTAGCGCAGCCAGGCCACCGCCTCGGGTGCGCCCCCCTGCCCCTGCGTCTGCGCCACCTCGCGCAGGCCGAGCGCCAGCCGCCGAGCCTCCGGCACCCGCTCGCCGCCACAGCGCAGCACCTCGGCGAGCGCGCCCGTCTGCCGATCCATCGCCGCCGAGAGCCGACAGTCGAGCCACGCCAGGTCATCGAGCGCCACGGCAGAAGCGCCCCGAGGCGCCTCCCGAATCGACCGCCGCAGCGCCTCCAGCACCGGACGCCCGAAGGGAGGGAGCCCCTGCTGGGCCACCGCCAGGAGCGCATGCCCCGCCGAGGAGTCTCCCGCCGCGACAGTCGCCGCGTGGCGCTTCAGGGCCAGCAGCGCGTCCAGCGCGGGGCATGGGCCGCTGCATCCGGCGGAGAGCCTCGCCAGGGAGCGCGCCGCCTCGGCCGACACGCGCGCCACCGGATCCTCCAGCAGCTTGCCCAGCGGGGCCACGGCCTCCGGCCTCCCCACCTCCGCGAAGCCCTTGGCGCACAGCGCCCGCACCTCCGGGTCCGCGTCCGAGGCGCACCGCTGCAGGTGCTCCAGCGCGGCGGGGCGCCGGAGATAGACGAGCAGGTACGTGGCGCCGTAGCGCGTCTCCGGCGGCTGCCCCGGTGCCATCAGCGGCCCTACCCGCTCGAGGGGCACCTCCGCGAGCGAGGCTCCCCGGCGTCCGGCCACGCCCAGGGCCAGCGCCGCGCGGCCCGCTACCCCTTCCCGCGCCTCCCCGAGCCGCTCGGTGAGGCGCTCCACCGCGCCCGGGGTGGCCAGCTTGCTCAAGGACTCCAGGAGCGTCCGCCGCACGCCGGGATCCGCCTCCGTCGCCTCGGCCGCTCGCAGCCCCTCCGTCAGCCGAGCCTTCGCCTCATCCGGCAGCGGCTCCCAGGACAGCGCCAGCTCTCCCGCGGCGAAGGCCGCCTCGTCCCGCACCGTCGGCTCGGAGGCGAGCAGGCTGGAGAGGACGACGTCGAGCGTCCCGGGATCCTGGATCCGGGCGAGCGCGCGCAGGGCGCGGGTTCGGACGGCAGCCCCCTTCTGCCCTTGGGCCCACGCGATGAGCTGTCCCTCCCCCAGCGAGCGCCGATCCTCCCAGTCCGCGATGCGCGCCATCGCCTCGGACTCCCCCGTGTCAGCGGGAGGGACGGTGCGAAGGCACGCGGGGAGCACGAACAGGACGGCCAGCAGGGCGGCGGACTCATGAGAGGACAGGCGTCGCATGAGGCGCGGGCCTAGGCCAAATCCCCGCTGAAATCCAGGGGTTAGAGCCCAAGCGGTTTGACTTGGACGACGGGGCGCCAGAAGATGGAAGCTCGTCTCTCTCGCTGAAGGAGCGCTGGCTCTGAACTGCCCTGGCTGTGGCACCAAGGTCGCGGATGGAACCTCCATCTGCCCGAAGTGCGACTACATCATCGACTCCTCCTTCCTCTCCGCGGAGCCACCCGCGGCCGGGAACGATGACGAGGCGACGAGCGCGAGCAGCGATCCGAGGAGGGCCGCCCCCGCGTCCCGGCCCGCGCGCTCGGGAGCCACGGGGCAGCGCACCGGCGTCACCAGCACGGGCACCCGACGCGCCCTCAGGAACACCGGTCCCCGGCCCGCGGTCGCTCCGACGGACGCCGCGAGCGCCGCGGAGGGGAGCCCTCGCAGCAGGCCGGGCCTGCGCGCCGTGAAGCCCGTCAGCAAGTCCGTCCCCGCGGTCCGGCGCGCGCCGATGGAGGCCACCACCTCCGAGACGGAGCTGGACGACGCGGATCCGCGCAAGCGCCTCTCCCCTCCTGCGCCTTCCCCACGCGGGCGCCCTCCCCCCAACACCGGCAACATCGTCGCACCCGAGGAGCTCCTCTCGGACGCGCGCGAGTTCGTCGGCGAGCTGTCTCGCTCGGACAAGATCGCCTTTGGCGGCGCCTGCCTGATCGCCGTCTCCTGCTTCCTGCCCTGGAAGGAGACGGCGGCGGAGGGAGAGATCCTCGGGCTGATGAGCATGGGCGTGGGCGCCCTGCTCGGAGCCGTGGTCATCATCAGCGCCATCTTCGTCCGCGTGCGCCGGACGATGCCGAAGCTCAACCCGCTGGTGCCCTGGATGGTGCAGCTCAGCGTGGCGTTCTTCTGCATCATCTACTCCGTCGTCTTCATGCGCGTGGCCCTCGACTCCAACGAGGTCCCCTCCGCCATCGGCAACCAGATGATCATGAACTCGTCGCCCAGCTTCGGCGTGTTCCTGGGGCTGCTGGGCGCGCTGGTGGCGCTGGTGGGCTCGCTGCTCGGCTTGAAGGAGCGCACGTAGAAATCCCCGCGCTCCGGCCCATCCCCGGACTACCTTCACCGCCTCGATGCCCAGCGATACTCCTCTCTCTCGGCTCACCGCGGCGCTCGACGCGACGGTGATCGGCCAGCCTCACGTCATCGCGGATCTGGTGACGGCCTTCCTCGCGCGCGGCCATGTGCTGCTGGAGGGCGTGCCCGGCGTGGCCAAGACGCTCGCCGCCCGCAGCATGGCCGCGGCGCTCGGCC
Organism: Myxococcaceae bacterium; assembly: GCA_016926755.1. Classification (GTDB taxonomy): domain Bacteria; phylum Myxococcota; class Myxococcia; order Myxococcales; family Myxococcaceae; genus Hyalangium. Next base: position 17,896 of record JAFGNZ010000373.1, read on the forward strand.
TCCAGTTCACCCGCGTCCAGTTCACCCCGGACCTGATGCCCAGCGACATCCTCGGCACCAACGTCTTCAACCCCGGGGAGAACGCCTTCCGCCTGGTGCGCGGGCCCGTCTTCACCGAGGTGCTGGTGGCCGACGAGATCAACCGCACCCCGCCGAAGACCCAGGCGGCGCTGCTGGAGGCGATGGAGGAGCGCCAGGTCACCATCGACGGCACCACCCACCCGCTGCCGCCGCCCTTCTTCGTGGTGGCCACGCAGAACCCGCTGGAGTTGGAGGGCACCTACCCGCTCCCGGAGGCGCAGCTCGATCGCTTCCTCATGCGCATCCGGGTGGGCTACCCGGAACCGGACGCGGAGGTGACGATGCTGCGAGGCTTCCACCAGCGCGAGGGCCGGCCCGCCACGGTGGAGCGAGTGCTGGAGGCGCCCACGCTGGCGGAGCTGCAGGCCCGGGCCGCCCGCGTCACGTGCGATGAGTCCATCCTCTCCTACGTGGTGAAGCTGATCCGGGAGACCCGCGCCAACCCGCGGGTGCGGCTGGGGGCCTCGCCGCGCTCGGCGCAGGCGGTGCTCGCCGCGGCCAAGGCACGCTCGGCCCTGCAGGGCACGGACTTCGTCACCCCGGACGACGTGAAGGCCGTGGTGCCCGGCGTCCTCAACCACCGCCTCCTCCTCAAGCCCGAGGCGGAGGTGGAGGGCGTCACCGCCGACGACGTGCTGAGGCAGACGCTGGAGCAGGTGAAGGTCCCCCGGTGAGCCTGGGCCGCCCCGTCCCCACCGGGCTCGCCGTGGCGCTGCTGGCGGCGGCCCTCGTGCCCGCGGCCCTGGCCGTGGCGAGCCCCGCCTTCGCCTGGCTGGCCCTGGTGCTCAACGTGGCCGTGGTGGCCCTGTGCGCGGTGGACTTCGTGCGGGCGCCCCGTGCCTCGGATCTCGAGCTCCAGCGGGTGGTGGAGCCCGTGCTCCGCTCGGGCGTGGACAACGCCGTTCACCTGGAGCTCACCTGCCGCCGCGCCGCCCCGATCCGCGGCGAGGTGCGGGACGAGGCCCCCGTGGACCTGGAAGTCCACGGCCACCGGCAGCCCTTCTCCGTGGCGCCCGGCCTGCGCCCCACGCGGCTGACCTATACCGTCCACCCACCGGCACGCGGGGATGCGCGCTTTGGAGATCTCCACCTGCGGCTGCTGGGCCCGCTGGGGCTGTGCGCGCGCCAGGTGCGCGTGCCCGCGGGGCAGCCGGTGAAGGTGTACCCGGACCTGACCGCGCTGACCCGGGAGGCGCTGACCCTGGCGCGCGCCTCGGACGCTCCGGCCGAGCGCTCCCAGCGGCGCCCGGGCGAGGGGCGCGAGTTCGAGTCCCTGCGCGAGTACCGCACCGGGGACGACTACCGCACCATCGACTGGAAGGCCTCCGCGCGCCGGGCTCGGACGATGGTGCGCGTGTACCAGCCCGAGCGGAACCAGCCGGTGCTGCTGCTGCTGGACTGCGGGCGCCACATGGCCGGCAAGGTGAACGGCCGCCGCAAGCTGGATCACGCGGTGGACGCCGCGCTGCGGCTGGCCAAGGTGAGCCTGGATGCGGGGGATCTGGTGGGGGTGCTCGCCTTCGCCAGCGAGGTGCGCACCTACCTGCCGCCGCACAAGGGCCGCGAGCACCTGCGCCTGCTCACCGGGGCGCTCTACCGCGCCGAGGCCGCGCTCGAGGAGAGCGACTACGGCCGGGCCTATGACTTCGCCTTCGCGCGCAGCTCGCGGCGCTCGCTGGTGGTGCTCTTCACGGATCTGGTGGATCCGGACGCCTCGGGCACGCTGGTGACGCGTACGCTCATGCTGCGCCCGCGCCACCTGCCCGTGGTGGCCTCGCTGCTGGATGAGGAGCTGCAGGCCGCGGCCACGGAAGTGCCGCGAACGCCCCAGGACGCCTACACGCGCCAGGCCGCCGCGCGCCTGGAGGACGAGTACCGGCGCACGGCGGTGACGCTGCGGGACTCGGGCGTGCTGGTGGTGCGCGCGCCGGCCCAGGGCTTCGGGGCCGCGGCCATCAACACCTACCTGCACGTCAAGGCGCGTGGACTGCTCTAGCTCCCGCCGTCAAGTCCCTTGTGAACGCGGCACGAACCCGGGTCCGGCGCCGCGCCGCTGATAAAGAACCGTGCCAATCGCTCCGAGGCCGATTTTTCGGCCTCGCGTGAGACCCCCTTTACAGCGCGATCTTGCTCCTCAAAATGTCGGCCGCTTGATACGCACGCCGCTGGTGGCGGAGCGTTTGCGAATGGATGGAGACCGGGTCTTGGGTGTGGAGGTCGCACGGAGTCTGAGAGCCGAAGTCGAGGTATCGGCGGCGACGGCGGCGCGGGGCGCGGCGGAGCCAGGGAGGCCTCTCACGCCGTTCCATGAGCGGCTGCTCTCGGAGGAGCTCACCCTCCGCAGCGCGGACTCGCACCAGCGGATGGCCAACGCCCTCTCCGAGGCGAAGGTCGACCTCAACCCCCACCAGGTGGAGGCCGCGTCGTTCGCGCTCGACTCGCTGTCGCGCGGCGGCTGCATGCTCGCGGACGAGGTGGGCCTGGGCAAGACGATCGAGGCGGGCCTCGCGATCGGCCAGCTCATGGCCGAGGGCAAGAGCCGCATCCTCATCCTCGCGCCCGCCACCCTGCGCGCGCAGTGGAACAGCGAGCTGAAGGAGAAGTTCGACCTGGAGTCCGTGCTGGTGGACGGCCGCACGGTGCGCGCCACCGGCAACTGCTTCGACCAGCCCTTCCCCGTCATCTGCTCGCACCCGTTCGCCGCGAACAAGGCGGCGCTGCTGGCGGAGATCCCCTGGGACGTGGTGGTGATCGACGAGGCGCACCGCCTGCGCAACTCCCACAAGCAGGGCCACAAGACGGGCCAGGCGCTGCGCGCCGCGCTCCAGGGCCGCCCCAAGCTGCTGCTCACCGCCACGCCGCTGCAGAACGATCTGATGGAGCTGTTCGGGCTGATGTCGCTCTTGGACGAGCAGATCCTCGGCCCGGAGCACGCCTTCCGCAGCCGCTACCAGGTGGATCCGGAGTGCGGCGGGCTCAAGGAGGACGCAGTCTCGGAGCTGAAGGAGCGGCTGGCGCCCGTGGTGCAGCGCACGCTGCGCCGGCAGGTGCGCGAGTACGTGCGCTACACCAACCGCCGCAGCATCGTGGAGGACTTCGCGCCCTCGCCCGAGGAGCAGGATCTCTACGAGAAGGTGAGCGAGTACCTGCGGCGCTCCGAGGCGGCGGCGATCGAGCCCGGCAAGAAGACGCTGCTCACGCTCTGCTACCGCAAGCTGCTGGCCTCCTCCACCTACGCCATCGCCCCCACCCTGCGGCGGCTGGCGGACAACCTGGAGAAGCGCCTGGAGGCCGCGAAGCTGGGCGCCCAGGCGCTGGCCCTCTTCGAGCCCGAGGAAGTCAAGCAGTACGCCGAGGAGGGCGAGGAGTGGTCGGACGAGCCCGCCCGGCCGAGCAACGTCCGCCTGCTCCAGAACGAGGTGTGGGAGCTGAAGCAGTACGCGGACCTGGCGGACTCCATCAAGGTGAACGCCAAGGGCGAGGCGCTCAAGCGCGCGCTGGACCGCACCTTCACGGTGATGCGGGCGCACCAATGGCCGGAGAAGGCGCTCATCTTCACCGAGTCCAAGCGCACGCAGGCCTACCTCTTCAGCCTCCTGTCTGAGCACGGCTACCGGGGGAAGATCTCCCTGCTCTCCGGAGACGTGGCGGCCACCCCCGAGGAGCGCCGCGCGCTGGTGGAGGAGTTCCGCGACCGCACGCAGATCCTCATCTGCACGGAGGCGGGGGCCGAGGGGCTCAACCTCCAGTTCTGCAACCTGGTGGTGAACTACGATCTGCCGTGGAACCCGCAGCGCGTGGAGCAGCGCATCGGCCGGTGCCACCGCTACGGCCAGCAGCGGGACGTGCTGGTGATCAACTTCCTCAACCGGCAGAACGCGGCGGACGCGCGGCTGTTCGAGCTGCTGGAGAAGAAGCTCAACCTCTTCGACGGGGTGTTCGGGGCCTCGGACGAGATCCTCGGCGCGCTGGAGAGCGGCGTGGACTTCGAGCGGCGCGTGCTGGACATCTACCAGTCCTGCCGCCACCCGGACGAGATCAACGCCGCGTTCGACAAGCTGCGCTCGGACATGGAGCAGCGCATCAGCTCGCGCATGACGGAGATGCGCTCGGTGGTGCTGGAGCGCTTCGACGGGGACGTGCGCCGGCGGCTGAAGCTGGCCGGAGAGCAGACGAAGGAGGTGCTCGCGCGCAGGCAGCAGGAGGCGCGGGCGCTCACGGGCTCGGTGCTGGGCAACCGCGCCTCGGGGCGGCTCCAGGTGGCCAAGGCCGCCTATGCCGTGCGGGACAGGACGCACGACGCCATCAGCTACCTGCAGCTGGACGCGGCCGGGCTGCCCTCACGGCTGGCGCGGCTGGCCGGCAGCGAGGGCTGGTGGTTCGTCTACAAGTTCGAGCTGACGGGCCTCAAGCCGGAGGAGAAGCTCGTCCACCTGGTGGTGGTGCGGGATCGGGACGGAGGCTTCCGCGCGCTGCCCGTGGCGGACGGCGCGCACTTCGTGAAGCTGGCGGCGAAGGCGGAGAAGCGCCGGCAGCCGGAGGCGGTGTCGGTGACGCTGGTGCAGGAGCAGGCGCTGCTGGCGGCCAAGGACGAGCTGGTGCGCGCCGCCGAGCGCCGCAACGCCCGGGAGCTGGACAGGGCCCGGGAGCGCGCGGACCGCTACGCGGAGGACTGCCTGCTGGAGTCGCGCGAGGCCATGGAGCACGCGCGCGAGCAGTGGATCCTGGCGCGCAAGGCCGTGACGTCCGCCGAGGATCCCGCGGAGCGCGTGAAGGCGCGCGCGCACTCGGATCGGCTGGAGCGCGAGTACCGCAAGAAGCTGGCCTCGCTGCGCAACGAGGAGGAGAAGCGCTACGCGGCCAAGGATCGGCAGATCGCCGACCTCGTGCAGAAGTCGAAGGTGACGGAGAAGCGCTCCCTCATCGCCTCCGCCTACTTCTGGCTGAGCTGAGCCGAGTGCTCAGGCTGAGGGGTCCGTCCCCCCCACATTGGGGTCTGCAGCCCTCAGGCGGACCCAGGTGGCCCCCCAGCCCCCATCCGCCTCGCTGGCGGACTGGAAGGACTCCACCTCGGGCAGCTTCGGCAGCAGGGAGTGGACGGTACGGCGCAGCGCGCCAGTCCCTTTGCCGTGGATGATGCGGACGTCCAGGATGCCCTTCTGGCGGCAGGCCCAGAGGTACTCGGTGACGAGCTCCTTCACCTCCCGAGGGTGAAAAAAATGCAGGTCGAGGTTCCCATCGATGGGAAGTTCGACCACCTCCTCCTCAGAGGGCATCTCCTCCAGGGTTGGCGCGGGCTCCGGTGGATCCTGAGGTCTGCGGCTCATGGGCGCCCTCGGCCTCCCGCTTCTTCCGTTCGGCATCGAGCCGAGCCCGCTCCCGGGCCTCGCGGAACTGCTGCGACAGCGAGGACACCTCGTCCTTCAGGGCGGAGAAATGTCTACCCACGTCCTTCGCGGGCTCACTGCCCCGCGAGTGCTCCCCCGCCTGCCCGCTCCCCGCGCCTCCCGCGGAGGTCAGCTGGACCACGAGTGCCGCCATCATCAATGGCTTCATGCTCGCCTCTCTTAGCAAGAGTTGTGCACGCTCTTCCAGGTGGTCCAGGTGTCAATCCTGTGACGCACCACGTCGTCCGGCCAGCACGCGATCGATGCTCTCGGCGAGCTTGCGGGCGGACAAGGGGGCGCTGCCTTCCGCCTTGTTGTTGATGGTGACGAAGGCCGGCACCCCCTTGTGGGAGGCGGCGGCGCAGATGCCGGCCAGGGCCTCGCGGGTGACGGTGTCCTCGTCCACCAGCCGCTGGAAGGGGGCGAAGCGCGCGTAGGCCTCCTCGTAGCCGAGGTGCGGCGGCAGCATCCACCGCGCCACCAGGGCCCGGGAGGTGAGCGCGTGCGTGCGCACGGCCTGGTGCACCACCGGAGGCATGTGCCGCCAGGCGGAGAGCACCGGGCTTACCCCCAGCTCCGCGAGCGCCTGGGCGAAGCCCTCGGTGAGCAGCTCCTCGTTGCGGACCTCCACCGCGTAGAGGGGGCCGCGGGGCAGCGCGGCGAAGAAGGCGTGGAGGCGCTCGACGAAGCGCGCCGGGCCCCCGAAGCCACGCGTGTCCTGGGGCGGGAACTGGAAGACGAGCGGACCGGCCTTGTCCCTCAGCCCCTCCACGAAGGGCGCCACCACCATGTCCGCCGCGTAGCTGGCCTGGAGGAAGCGATCGTTGGGAAGCCCCCGGTGGACGCCGTAGCGCTCGTGCAGCGGGTAGCGCGCCAGGGTGCAGACCTCGTGCGCCTTCACCAGGAAGCGGAAGCTGGCGGGGACCTGCGCGGCGTACTCGGCGAAGGTGACGGAGGAGATGGGGCTGTAGAAGGTCCGATCGATGCCGACCGTGCGCAGCACCGGGTGCCGGGCGTAGGCCGAGAGCCCTTCCCGGGCCAGCGTGGACTGCGCCGCCTCGCGCTCGTAGACGATGCCCGCCCACCCCGGGAAGGCCCAGGACGAGGTGCCCAGGTAGATCCCCTGGGGCAGCCGCTCGCCCAGGGCGCGCAGCTCATCCGAGACGGCCGCGGGCCCCACGGGCACCGCCTTTCGCGCGCGGCGCGCCTGCGTCTGGGAGACAGCGCCGGTGAAGAGATCGAGCTGAGCGGGCGGTTCTCGCTGGGACATGGGCGGGAGATAGCTCCCACCCGGAGAGAATGCACCAGGTTGTGTCGGATGCGCCCAACTCCCTACGTTGTCCGGCCGACCTCCAGGCAGCCAGGCTCGAGGGGGCTACACCTTGAGGCGGATGGCGGCGGGCAGCACCGTCATCTTCACCGGCAGGCGGCCGGGCACCTCGCCATCCACCTCGATGGCCACCTCCCGGCCGTTCGCGCTCTCCGCCTCGAACGTGCGGCACTGCAGGCGCCGCGTGCCCTTCCACGTCACGTGCTCGCCGCTGTAGATGCCCTTGGACTTGAAGATGAAGTCCTTGAGCGTGTAGCCGGACCAGATGGTGACGTCGAACAGGCCGTCATGCGTGAGCGCATCCGGCGCCACGCACATGCCGCTGCCGAAGTAGCGGCCGTTGGCCACCGCCACCACGTTGATGGACACGGACTGCGGCTCCCCACCGTCCGCGCGGATGAGCACCGTGGGGGGCTCGAACCGGAACATGCCCTTCACGGTGCCCCACACGAAGGCCATGTTGCCGCCGAGCGCCTTGCTGCTCGTGTTCACCTCGGTGGCCACCGCAGCGCTCACCCCCAGGGAGGCGATGTTGGCGAAGTAGCGGCGCTCCGGCTTGCCCTCGTGGTTGATGTACTCGACGAGCCCCACGTCGAAGGGCTCCGTCTTGTCCGTGCGCAGCCGCGCCAGCGCCGCGTCCAACTCCAGATCCCAGCCGAACGCGCGCCGGAAGTCGCCGCCGGTGCCGCGGGGGATGACGCCCAGCGCCGCATTCGGGTTGAGGACCCGGCCCTCATGGAAGAAGCCGTTGACCACCTCGTTGATGGTGCCGTCCCCGCCCACGGCGACGATGCACTCGTAGCCACTCTCGATGGCCTTCCGGGCGATGCGCGCCGCGTCCATGGCGCCGGCCGTGAACTCATGCCCGAACTCGCCGATGGCTTTGCCGATATGGGCGGACAGCTCCGCCCAGCGCTTCCCCGTCTGACCACCGGCGCTGCGCGGGTTGACCACGAGGAACGTCTTCATTCAGCCCCTCTCCTCCTGCCTGGAGACGCCTCCTTACTTGCTTGGGAGGCCTCGCACCACTCCTCCGAGACGCAAGCCCGTAGCGCGGGGGGGCTGAGGCCCGCGGCCTACGACGCTCTGCATCAAACCCGCAGCTCCCCCTCGATGACGGTGACCGCCGCCCCGCCGATGCGGGCCCGCTCCAACGCCCCCGGGCGCCCCTTCACCTCGAGCTCCACCCGGCCCGGCTTCCCCATGGCATCACCCTGCTCGGCGCGCACGCGCACCACTCCACCCGCCTCGGGCAGCTCCAGCACCCCGTGGTTCACCAGGTAGGCGGCCAGCGGCCCGTGGGCGGAGCCGGTGACGGGATCCTCGGGCACGCCGAAGCCCGGGGCGAAGAAGCGCGCGTGCGTCACGCTGCTGGCCTCCTTCGTCTCCCGGGTGAAGGCGAACACGCCGCGGATGCCATGAGGGCGCGCGGCCGCCACCAGCGCGTCGCTCCGCGGCGCCAGCGCCCAGATGTCATCACGGCGCCGCAGGGGCACGAAGAGCTTGTGGCCGTTGGCCAATACCGGCAGCGAGCGGTCCACCATGTCCGCCGTCCCCCCCAGCAGGGGCATCAGCGCCTCCACGGGCAGCGGGCTCTCCTTCCACGGGTACTGCGGGGTGACGATCCAGACGCGGCTGTGGCGCGCGTCCACGGGCTCCAGCTCCACGTCATACGTCCCGGCGGCGCATTCGAGCCGGACCTGCCCCGAGCGCCCCAGCACGCCGCGCTCGCTCAGGAGGTGGAACGAGGCCACCGTGGCGTGGCCGCAGAAGTCGATCTCGTCCGAGGGGGTGAAGTAGCGCAGCTTCACGGCGACATCCCCTGGCCGGGACAGGACGAACGCTGTCTCCGAGGCGGCCACGGCCGCGGCGATCCGCTGCATGGCCCCCGTGTCCAGGCCCGCCGCGTCCAGCACCACGCCCGCGCGGTTTCCGGCTCCAGGGGTCCGAGTGAACGCATCGACGATTGAGACCAGCATGGCGTGCTCCTTCCGAGGCTCGGGCCGGGCGCCAGGCCCGCCCGGATTGTGCCCACACAATCCAAAGACTTGATGGAGACAATAAATGCATTGCGCACAATCCGGGGTCAATTGTATTCATTGTCACCATGACAATCTGGACGCCGAACCTCCAGGGCCGGGATGGGCCGCTCTACCGCGTCATCGCGGACGCGCTGGCCGCGGACATCGAGGAGGGGCGGCTGGCCCCTGGCACCCGGCTGCCCACGCACCGGGAGCTGGCGGAGCGAGTCGGCGTGACGGTGGGCACGGTGACGCGGGCGTACTCCGAGGCCGAGCGCCGGGGGCTCATCGCCGGTGAGGTGGGCCGAGGGACGTACGTGCGGCACCGGGAGGCGCCGCGCCCCCTGCCCTCCTCCGCGCCGGAGCCCTCCGGGGACGACGCGCTCATCGAGCTGGGGCTCAACTGGCCGGCGACACCGGAGGCGGATCCAGCGGCCCAGGCGCTGCGCCGGACACTGGAGGAGCTCTCACGGTCGGCGGAGCTCTCGGAGCTGCTCTCGTACCAGCCGCATGCGGGGCTCTTCGCCCACCGCGCGGCCGGCGCGGCGTGGATCTCGCGCTTTGGCGTCACGGTGCAGCCGGACCAGGTGGCGATCTGCTCGGGTGGGCAGCACGCGATGGAGGTGTCGCTCAAGGCCCTCACGCGGCCGGGGGACACCGTCCTCACGGAGGCCCTCACCTACCCGGGGATGAAGGGGCTCGCGAGCCAGCTCCACCTGCGGCTCCAGGGTGTCGCCATGGACGAGCACGGCCTCATCCCGGAGGCGCTGGAGGCGGCGGGCCGCGGGGGGGCGAAGCTCCTCTATTGCGTGCCCAACCTGCAGAACCCCACCAGCGCGGTGATGCCGCCCGAGCGGCGTGAGCGGATCGCCGCCATCGTGCGCGCGCAGGGGCTCACGCTCCTGGAGGACGATCCTTACGGATTGCTGCTCGAGGATCGGCCCGAGCCCTTGTCGGCGCTCGTGCCCGAGTCCAGCTACTTCATCGCGGGGGTGTCCAAGCTGCTCGCGCCCGGCTTGCGCATCGGCTACCTGGCGGGGCCGCGGGGAGGAGTGAGCCGGCTCGCGGAGAGTGCGGGGCTGGCCACGCGCCTGACGCCGCCGCTGACGGCGGAGATCTGCGCGCGGTGGATCACCGACGGCACCGCGGAGGAGCTCGTGAGGAGCCGACAGCGGGAGGCGCGGGAGCGGCTGGAGCTGGCGAGAGCGGCGCTGGGCGAGGAGGCGCTGCGGAGCGCGCGCGGCCTCACCTATCACCTGTGGCTGGAGCTGCCGGCGCACTGGAGGAGCGAGGCCTTCGCGGCCCAGGCGCGGCGGCAGGGGGTGTCCGTCACTCCGTCCGAGGTGTTCGCGGTGGGGGCCGCGGTGGCGCCGGGGGCGGTCCGGATCTGCCTGGGCGCGCCGCGCACGCGGGCCTCGCTGAGCAAGGGGCTCCAGCGCCTGAGGGACACGCTCACGGGCGGGCCAGCGCCCCTGGCCTCCATCGTCTGAGTCAGCGCACGGGGATCTCCCGGAACACGATCTCTGACGGCTCCAGAAGACGCCCGCTCAGCCTGGGCTATCCCCGACGCGGCGCAGCCGCTCGGTGTGGTCCTTCACCAGCTGCGTGTACTGCCGCACGATGGCGTCGAACCGCTCCCGGCGCTCGGCGATATCCGAGACGTGCTGCCCCTCCAGGGCCTCCATGCTCAGGTGCAGCGAGTGCCGCAGCTTCATGAACAGATCCGTCAAGCTCACGCTGCCCACCACCTCCTTCGGGGTGACCACCCGCGTGGCGACGATCGTCTGCCGGGTGCCCTGGAGCTCATCGGCGACCACCTGCCACGTCCCCACCAGGTGCACCTCGACGAGCCGCCCATCCACCAGGAGGTAGTAGGCCTTGCTGGTGAGCACCCCGGTGTCTCCAGCCTGGGCATCCGTGAAGGCCCCCAGGAAGTTTTGCGACCCATCCAGATGAAACGCGGGCACGTCGAGCCACTCGGACTGGCGGTGCCGGGCCGGCAGGGAGCCACAGAGGGCCTCCAGCTCCGCCACGCTCGCCGCCGGCTCCGCGTCCGCGGTGGACACGCGGATCGGCTTCGCCACCAGCTTGATCTCGGGCAGGACGACGTCGCAGACCTCCTCGAGGATCGCGGCCTCCGCGTCCAGCCGGACCTCGTACGCGTCGTACAACTGGGAGGTGGGATCGGCTTCCAGCTCGAAGGTGGCGTTCGGATCGCTGACCTTCGCTTCCTTCAGCAGCTGCTCCAGCTCGTTGGCGGTCTGGCTCGCCCGCTCCGCGATCGCCTGGCGCTCGGCTTCGAGTTCCTCGGGGCTCTTCTGTTCGTTGGACACGCGCAGAGCCTATCCCGGCCCCCTGCTGGAGACGACACCCCTCGCTCGGACGGGGTGTCCTCCGTGTCACTGGACGCCGTGGCTACTTCTGTGCTGGAGGCGGAGCCGCGCGCACGTGCACTTCCTTGAGCTGCCGCTCGTCCACGTCGCCCGGCGCGCCCGTCATCAGGTCCGTGCCCGTCTTCGTCTTCGGGAAGGGGATCACATCACGCAGGGACTCGGCGCCGGTGAGCAGGAACGCCAGCCGGTCCATGCCCAGGGCGATGCCGCCGTGCGGAGGCGCGCCAAACTTGAGCGCATCCAGCAGGAAGCCGAACTTCGTCCGCGCCTCCTCCTCGCCGATGCCCAGCGCCTTGAACACCTCCGCCTGGACCTTCGGATCATGCAGGCGGATGGAGCCGCCGCCGATCTCGAAGCCGTTGAGCACCACGTCATAGCGGTGGCACTTCACCCGGCCCGGATCCGTCAGCAGGTACTCCACGTCCCCGTCGTGCGGCCGGGTGAAGGCGTGGTGCGCGGCCGCCCACGTCTTGCTCTCCTCGTCGTACTCGAAGAGCGGCGGGTTGACGACCCACAGGAAGCGCCACTGGCCGCCGCTGCCGTACTCGGGGATGAGGCCCAGCTTCTTGGCCACGTGCACGCGCAGGTTGGCCATCACCGTGTGCACCAGCGACTCGCGGCCGAACTGGAACAGGAGCAGATCGCCCGTCTTCGCGTTGCACGCCTGGTTGATGGCCTGCCGCAGCGCGGCGCTGATCGTCTTGGCCAGCGGGGACTGGGTCCACTCGCCGCCCTCGCCCACCTTGGCGCGCGCCAGGCCCCGAGCGCCCGCCTGCTTGGCGAACTCCTCCAGCTTGTCGGACTCGGCGCGGCTGAGCGCCTTGTCCGCGGGGATCACCATCGCCTTGACGATGCCCTTGTGCTGCACCGCCTCCCACATCAGCGGCACCCCGCCCGCCTCGCCGTGCTCGCGGATCAGCTCCGTGAGGACGATGTGCTCCAGCCCGAAGCGCAGGTCCGGCTTGTCGTTGCCGTACTTCGCCATGGACTCGTCGAAGTTCATCCGCATGAACGGCGTGGGCACGTCCACGTCGAGGATCTCCTTCCACAGCTTCTGGATGAGGCCCTCGATGATGGTGAACACGTCGTCCTGGGTGACGAAGCTCATCTCCACGTCGATCTGGGTGAACTCCGGCTGCCGGTCCAGGCGCAGATCCTCGTCGCGGAAGCACTTGACGATCTGGAAGTACCGCTCGAAGCCCGCCACCATGAAGAGCTGCTTGTAGAGCTGCGGGCTCTCGGCCAGGGCGTAGAACTTGCCCGGGTTGAGGCGGCTGGGGACCAGGAAGTTGCGCGCGCCGCCGGGCGTGTACTTGCCCATGAAGGGCGTCTCCAGCTCCAGGAAGCCCTGCCCCACCATGTACGAGCGCGTGAGGGCGTGCATCCGCGAGCGCGTCATCAGCGACTGCTGCAGCGGCCGGCGGCGCAGATCCAGGTAGCGGTACGCCAGGCGCTTGTCCTCGCTCGTCTCGATGTTGTCCTCGATGAGGAACGGCGTAGGCTCGGAGCGGTTGAAGATGGTGAGGGCGTTGGCCTTCACCTCGATCTCGCCCGTCTTCATCTTCGGGTTCACGTTCTTGCCGCGAGAGACGACCTTGCCGCGGATGCCAATGCAGAACTCCAACCGCAGCTGCCCGGCCAGCTCGTGGGCCTCCTTCACGTCCGGCTCGAAGACGACCTGGGTGAGTCCCTCGCGATCCCTCAGGTCGATGAAGACCGCGCCGCCGTGGTCGCGCCGGTTCTGCACCCAGCCGAAGAGGACCACCTCCTGGCCGATATGCTCCTGGGTGAGCTGGCCACAGCTATGGGTACGCTTGACCTCGGTAATGAACGGGACCGCCATGACACCGCCTGCGTGGTTGAGCGTTTCGAGAAGAGAGAAGGGGCGGCACCATACGGAGCGTGGAAACGATGCGTCAAGGAATCCGAAAGAGGGGCCGTCCGCTCCCACCTGGGGGGCTCGGCCTGCTGCTGGCGCTGGGCGCTTTCGCCCTGCCAGCGCACGCGGCCACGTTGATCGCCGAGCTGAGCGCCAGCCGGGACAGCCGGGCGTGGACGCTGCTCGGGGACGTGGAGCTACGCGAGAACGAGACGTTCCTCACCTTCGGCTACAGCGGCCTGCGCCCCGAGCCCGACATCGCCGCCAGCCACCAGCTCTCCCTGGGGGTGGATCACGCCCTGTCGGAGCACTGGCTCGTGGCCGGCTCGGTGCTGGTAGGCCTCCCCAAGGCGACGCTCACCCCGCTGGCCCAGGCGCGGCCTCGGCTGGGGCTGCCGGGCCTGGCCGCTCGCACCTCCTACGCCAGCCAGGGGCTCGTCCTCTCGGCGGGCTATGACTCGGGCGGGCTGTCGGAGGTGGAGTACGGGCTGGATGCCGGCCTGGGCCTCACCCGCTACCCCCTGCGCCGGCAGCTCCTGGTCCGCCACCTCGAGACGGAGCAGCCCACCGTCATCTTCCAGCGCGTGGAGCGCCTCGGGGTGCTCCGCCCCTCGCTGGGCGCGCGGCTGCTGCTGGGGGCCCGCTGGGAGCTGGGTGTGCGGGGCGGCCTCTACCTCTACAGCGGGGATCCCCTGAGCGCGGGCCAGTTCACCGAGGAGGAGCAGCGCGCGCTGTCCGAGCGCTACGCGCAGGTGGCCGAGGATCGGGAGCTGCAAAGCGCCTTCGTGGAGCAGCTGTACCGGGATCTGGGCTCCGCGGTGGCCGGCCGCCTGGCGGAGGTGAACGCGGTGTCCGGCCTGCCCAGCGCCCCGGCGCGCTTCGACGTGAAGCCCTCCGTCACCTACCGCTTCAGCGCCACCCTCCGGGGACAGCTCTCCTACGCCTTCACCGGCTACGTGCCGGGCCAGGGCCACGGCCATGTGCTGGGGAGCCGGTGGACGGTGCGCCTGGGCGAGCCGCTCCGGCTGTGGGGCGCCATCGCCCTGCAAGCGGATGTGCCCGAGGATTTGCCTCCCCTGTACACCGGGCTCGCCACCCTGGGGGCGGAGTACACCTTCTGAATGGCTGCCCGGCCGTAGTAAAACCCTGGCCATGCATCGAACAGTCATCGCCGCCCTCGTGCTGCTGGCCGCGTGCGCCCCGCCCGAGACACAGTCCCCGGTGAAGGTCCAGGCCCTGGTGTACTCCAATGGCAAGTACTCGCCGCAGGAGGTCCAGCTCACCACCGTCAGCGACATCGTCCGCCTGGAGGGCACCGTCGCGAAGATGCTCGGCGGGGCGCGCATCGTCTCGGACTCCCAGGATCCGGAGCTCCAGGCGGCCGAGACGGCCCCAGACCCGGAGAAGGCGTTCGCCGAGGCGCTGATCAAGTCGGACGGCCGGCCCGTCACCGCCAGCTACATCGACCATGCCGGGGTGCTGTGGCCGGCGGACTTCCACACCTGGAACCTCGTCACGGCCTACTACAACTTCGAGAGGGCCTACGACTACTTCCAGGCCTTGGGCATGACCGCGGCCGAGTTCAACGGGCCCGCCACCGTCTTCTACTTCCCCGATTTCATCCTGAAGGACATCGATCCGGAGCCGCTCAGGGACAACGCCATCTTCTTCTCGCCGACGCACTCGCTGATGGTGCTGCCCTTCGACGCGCTGCAGGACGCCCCGCTGGCGATCAACCCCGGGATCATGGCGCACGAGTACTCGCACCGCATCTTCAACCTGAAGGTGTACGGCGGCAGCATGCTGCCCTTCCCGATCCTGGAGTGGGGCAGCCAGAGCGCCAGCGTGGGCGCCAACCTGATCAAGTCCCTGGATGAGGGCCTGGCGGACTACCACGCCTATGGCGTCACCTGCAGGAACCCCAGTGGCTGCAACCCGCAGCTGCTCTTGAGCACCTCCTTCGATGGCCCCCTGGGCGACATCCGGGATCTCTCCAATGCAAGCCGGTGCATGGACACCGCCCTGCTCCAGTCGCTCACCCAGGCCAGCCTGGGCGAGTTCTCCGGGCAGGGCAACGAGTACAAGGTGGGCTCCATCCTCGCCAGCGCGCTCTACCAGGCGGGTGAGAGCACCGGGCAGCGCGAGGTGCTCCAGCGCGCCATCCTCTCCTCCTACTCGGGCCTGCAGCAGCTCGCCCTCCTGGCCAGGGGCAATCAGCAGAACTTCAACCTCACCTCCGTCTCCGCCGTGTTCATCACCAGCGTGACGGACGTGCAGCTGAAGACGGCGCTCTGCAACGAGCTGATCGATCACCTCCAGGTCCCCGCCGCCGAGCTGGTGGGCCCTGGCAAGCCCTGCCCTGCCGCCGCCCAGGGCGGCACCACCTGCCCGCGGCTCCCCTGATTCATGAGGATCTCCACCTTGCACGCCCGCCTCCTGCCCCTGCTCCTCGGGGCGCTCGCCCTCTCCACGCCCGCGCTCGCCCAGGACGAGGACGACGCGCCCCTCGCCTACCCGGATGATGAAGAGGAGGTGGAGGACGCCCCGCGCAAGCTCCCCCGCCGCAGCGAGCCCACCGCGGACTATGACCGCATGGCCGAGGAGGCGGAGAACGAGGAGTTCGAGGCCCTGGCCGGCCTGGACGATCCCAACAAGGGCTTCGCCGGAGAGCTCATCCTGGGCACCATGCTGTTGGACAGCTCTCGCGGCCGCTTCGCCGATCCGACCCTGGGGCTCGGCCTGCGCTTCACCTGGGAGTATGGCCGGATCCTCAACAACGAGCCGCTGCGCGAGGCCCTCTGGGCGGACGTGCGCTGGATGATGTCGAGCCAGAGCGATGGGACGGAGCTCATCAACGGCCGCTCGCGGATCCATTACTTCTCCGTGGCACCCGCGTACGAGTTCGCCTTCGGCCCCTCCAAGGCCTATGGCTTCTTCGGGCAGGTCGGCGGCGGGCTCGCCTACCAGTCCACCGCCATCGTCATCAACGAGGAGGAGACCGGAGTGAAGGGCATGAAGGCCCTCATCCAGTACGGCGTGGGCTTCCGTGGCCGGCCTCGGGTCTCGGACAAGGTGGCCCTCTCCTTCCGCCTGGAGCTGATGCGCTTCCGCCGCGGTTACCTGGACGACACCTTCCTCGGCGGCAGCGTGGGCACGGCCTTCTGAAGCCATTGCCTTCTTGCAAGTCGAGAGGGGGAAGAAACTTTTCCCCCTCCCCGGAATCGCTCACGCCTCCCTGCCTGCCCACGATCCTCTGGCTTCTCGGGGCCTTATGCGCCCCGAGTCCCTGGCATGTGTCCTGCTAGGGAGCTGGTCCTGGGTGGGGCGTACGGCCAGCGCCGGCCGGCGTCCCAAAGTGGGAGGCGAGCGCGATGAAGAGCGGACAGGGCCAGCACCTGGATCCGGTCTGTGGCCGGCAGGTGGACAAGCCGGAGGGGCAGCCCTCCGCGGAGTACAAGAAGCGCCGGTACTTCTTCTGCTCGGAGCAGTGCCGCTCCGCGTTCGAGAAGCAGGCGGAGCGCTTCCGGCTGAACGAGCTGGCGCGAGCCGGCGCGCTGCTGTCACCGGGCCGGGTGCGCTGGGGCATCTCCTGAGGGCGAGGGCAGGGAGGCGAGCCTCGGGTCGGCGGCCAGGGAGGAGGCAGACGACGACGGCGTGCCTACCCTCCCAAGACATAACAGGGGGAGTTCCTATGAAGATGCTTCTGCACGAGCTGCACCCGGCCGTGGTCCATGCCCCGCTGACCTTGCTGCCCACCGCGACAGCGGCCGACTTGATCTCGGTCCTGAGCGGGGATCCCGCCTGGGCCCGGGTGGGCCGGAGGCTCTGGGTGGTCGGCACCGCGAGCGCTCTCTTCTCGGGGCTTGCGGGATTGGCGGCCTCCCAGGAGGTGAAGCTCGAACAGCCGCGCGCACGGGACATGGTGTTCCTCCATGGCCTGGGCAACGCCTGCATCACCGCGGGCGCGATCGGGGTGACGCTCTGGCGGTTGCGCAACCCGCCCACCCTGGGCCAGGGCTTGATCGGGCTGATGGCCACCGCGGCGGCGCTGTACACGGGCGCCCTGGGAGGCAAGCTGGTCTACGAGCTGGGCGTGGGCGTGAATTCGATGCCGCCGGACGCCTCGGTGGGGACCTTGAAGGGGCAGCCGCTCCTGTCCCGCGCCGCGCCCGCGGCGCTCCTGCGCGACGCTTTCACAGGGCTGCGTTGGCTGCTCGGCCGGGCGAGGAGCCTCCTCAAGGGAGCGCACCCGCTGGCCCCGGGCGCCAAGGGCTTCGGCCCGAGCCACGAGCTGCCTCCCTCGGTGCCGAGCGAGCTCCTGGCCTATGAGGCGGAGGTGCCCAGGCCCCGCCCATAGCGGACGAGTGCCTCCTTGAGGCGCAGCGCGGCGCGCGTGCGGTGGCCATCCGCGCGGTAGACGAGGGAGATGGTATCCGGGAAGAACGGCAGCGAAGGGTGGAGCCTGCGCAGGCGCCCCTCCTGGCCATAGGCGGCGACGCGGCGCGGGAGCAGGCCGATGCCGATCTCGGCCAGGGTGAGGCTCTTGACCAGCTCGAGGTCTCCGCAGGACAGCAGGCGGTGCGGGCGCAGCTTCTTCGCCGCGAGCTGCTCCAGGAGCTCCTGGGACTGGAACACGCGGCCGGCGAAGATGAGGGGGGCCTCGCGCAGGCGCCGGTGGGCCTCCTCCAGCTGCGTCACCGCGGGCGCTCCCGCGGGGGGCGTGGCGATGAAGAAGTCCACGGCATCCTCGAAGAGCGAGACGATGACCAGATCCGGGTGGGGCTTCGTGTTGACCACCAGCCCGAAGTTCACTCGCCGATCGATGACGGCCTCGACCACGGCGGCGGAGGAGCCGTTCCACAGCGTGAGCTCGATGCGCGGGGCCTCGCGGAGGAAGGAGGCCATGAAGCGGGGGAGGAAGTAGGCCCCGAGCGACTCGTGGCAGCCGATGACGAAGCTGCCCACCTCGTCGGACTCCAGGCCGCGGACGTCCTGCTCGGCGTGCTCGATGAGGGCGAGGACGTTGGTGGCGTGGCGCAGGAGGAGCTCGCCGGTGCTCGTCAGGCGCACGCCGTTGCGCTCGCGGAGGAACAGCGTGGTGCCCAGGTGCTTCTCGAGGTGGCGGATGGCCACGGTGAGGCTGGGCTGGCTGATGCCCAGCTTCCTGGCCGCGGCCGACATGCTCCCGGCGGCGGCGGTCACGTGGAAGTAGCGCAGGTGCGTCAGGTCCATGGGCCCCTCGGCCGGAGCGAGTGGAGTCTGCTCGCAGTCTAAGCTGCTCACTGCGGTGGATGCCCTTGCGGATCAACGAGGCGTAGGTGGCGAGGCGGCTCACCAGGGTGCGCACCCTCGGAGAAAGCGTGCGGTGGCGACGTCGGGAGGGAGCGCCAAACGTGGGAGGCCGCCCGCCAGGGCAGCGGAGGAGCGCACGAGCCCGTCCACGCTCTGCCGCGCGGAGGGCGGAGCCGGAAGCCCTCGATCCCTGCTATGAAGCTCCCCAGCGGGCGAGCCTGCTCGCAGGAGGGGTGCCTCATGGAGTCCACCCTCATCAAGGTCCTGGTGTTGGCCCTGGTCGTCTCGGGGCTGGTGAAGCTCACGGTGGTGGGCCTGGGGTGGGGGCTGTGGCGCACGCGCTGGGCCGAGCGCTGGCGGGTGTACCGGCGAGCCCTGGCGCCCGGGCAGCTGCGCAGTGAGGCGTGGGCAGCCGCCGGGGTGATCGTCTGCGATGCGCTGCTGGTCTGGCTGTTCCGGTACTTTTATGGGCCTCGCCTGGCGCCGTTCAGCGTCCCGGTGGCGCTGCTGACGTACGCCTGGATGTACGTGGGCTTCGAGGTGTGGTTCTACGTGACGCACCGGCTGCTCCACACCCCGCTGCTCTACCGCTTCCACGCGCAGCACCACGTGGCGCAGGTGACGGATCCGCTCACCTCGCTGTCCTTCTCGCTGGTGGAGCGGGTGGTGCTGATAGGCGGCTCGATCGGCCTGCTGCTGCTGGCCATGGAGGTGATGCCCGTCACCAACGCGGGCATCATGGCCTACCTCCTCACCAACTACCTGCTCAACGTCCTGGGGCACAGCAACACCGAGTGGTTCCCCACGGGCTTCGTGTCCTCCTGGGTGGGGCGCCTGTTCCTCACGCCCACCTTCCACGCCATGCACCATGCCCGCTACAAGGGCCACTACGGGCTCTTCACCACCATGCTGGATCGGTGGTTCGGCACGACGTTCCCGGACTACCCGCGCGTGCATGCCCGGGCGCGCGCGGGCGAGGGGCTGGTGCGCATCGGCGAGTGGCTCCCGGCGGACCCGGTGCCCGAGGCGCTCGCCGCCACGCCCTCACAGAGCAAGGCCGCCTGAGCCCAGGCCTGCCGCGACGTGCGGCGGCCCGGAGCCTCGCGCCCCTCAAGCCGCGACGCGCAGATCCTTGAGCCGCAGGGACACGCGGCGCTGGCCGCGGAAGGTGTCCACGCCCACCTGGAAGGCCAGATCCACGGGCCCCTCGACGATGGAGAGCCGGTCGGCCATGCCGAAGCCGATGGCATCCACCTCGGGGACGTCCACGAGCGCCAGCTTGAGGTGCGCGGAGCCATAGCCCGTCTTGGGCGTCAGCACGCGCGGGCGGGCGAGCTGCCGGCGCAGCACGAGCACCGGCTCCGGGTTGCCCTGGCCGAAGGGCCCCAGCTTCTGCAGCCCCTCCACCGCGCGCTCATCCAGCTCGCGGGGCGTCACCACCGCGTCCACCTTGCAGCGGGGGATGAGATCCTCGGGGGTGAGGCGCTCCAGGGCGATGCGCTCGAAGGCCTCGCGGAAGGCGGGGAGCCGCTCCGCCTCGATGGTGAGCCCGGCGGCGTACTTGTGCCCGCCGAAGCGCGCGAGCATGTCCGAGCAGCCCGCCAGCGCGTCATAGAGGTGGAACGCCTCGATGCTGCGCGCCGAGCCCTTCCCCACCCCCTCATTCACGCCGACGATCACCGTGGGGCGGTGGAAGCGCTCCACCACGCGCGAGGCGACGATGCCGATCACCCCGGGGTGCCAGCCCTCCGAGTAGAGGACGAAGCCGCGCGACTCCTTGCGAGCCTCGGCCTGCTTGAGGGCCTCGGAGAGGATGGTGCTCTCGATGCCCTGGCGCTCGGCGTTGGCGTTGTCGAGCACCTTGGCCAGCCGCCGCGCCTCCTCGAGGGACTCGGAGGTGAGGAGCTGGAGCCCGAGCGACGCGTCATGCAGGCGGCCCGCGGCGTTGATGCGAGGCCCCAGGCGGAAGCCCACCTGCCCGGCGGTGACGGGCGCCTCCGGCTCCACCCCCGCGGCCTCCTTGAGGGCGCGGACGCCGGGGCGGCGGGCGGCGGTGAGCTCCTGGAGGCCATGGGCCACGAGGATGCGGTTGGCGCCGGTGAGGGGCACCACGTCGGCCACGGTGGCCAGGGCCACCAGATCCATCAGCGCGCGGAGGTTGGGCTCCTTGCGGGTGGCGAAGAAGCCCTCGTCGCGCAGGCGCTTGCGCAGGCCCATGCAGAGGTTGAAGGCCACCCCGGCGGCGCACAGCGTCTTGGTGGGGTACTCGCAGCCCGGCTGGTGCGGGTTGAGGATGGCGACGGCCGGGGGCAACGTCTCGGGTACCGTGTGGTGGTCGACGATCACCACATCCACCCCGAGATCCCGGGCGCGGGTGATCTCCGCGGTGGCGGTGATGCCGCAGTCCAGGGTGACGAGGACGCGGGTGCCCTCGGCGGCCAGCCGCTCCACGGCCTGGAGGTTGAGCCCATAGCCCTCGCCCAACCTGTGGGGTATGTATGTGCCGGGCCGCGCACCCAACTCACGGAGGAAGAGGGTGAGCAGGGAGGTGGAGCAGACGCCGTCGACGTCGTAGTCGCCGTAGAGGGTGATCTTCTCGCCCTGGCGCAGGGCGCGGGTGATGCGCTCGGAGGCGGCGGCCATGCCCTTCATGCGGAAGGGATCGGGCAGGTCCGCGAGTTTGTCGGAGAGGAAGGCGGAGGCGGCCTCGGGGGTGCGGTAGCCGCGGTGAAGGAGGATGCGAGCAGGCAGCGGATGCAGGCCCAGCTCCCCGGCCAGGGACGCCGCTTGCTGATCGACCGTCTCGGGTAACACCCACCGCACTGGCCTGGCTCCTCTCCCCGGTAGGGCGCCCGCCCGGGGATCAATTCATGAACAGGCATGACATTACCCCAATGGTCTGACCAGCACAGCCCGACCTGAAGGATGACATTTCCCTTCCTGAACGCTCGTTCAGGCAAGCGCTCGACCGCCCTCTCGGGTGGGGGCGCGCGGCGAGCGACGGGTGAGCAGGTTGAACGCACACCACCTGACGAGGGAGGCCGGGATGACGTGCAGAGGACTTCGGGTGATGGCGCTGGTGCTGGGGTTGGGCGTGGGGGGTACGGCGCTGGCGCAGGATGACGAGCGGCAGGGCAAGCTCAAGGTATTCCTGCGCGGCGGCGTGGCGGACTTCACGGGGGACGTGGGCGAGGACATCGATTCGGGGCCGGCGTGGGGGCTGACGGTGAACGTGCAGCCGACGAACATCCTGGGCTTCGAGATCGGCTACGACGGCTCGAGGAACGTCATCGCCGACGATGTGCTGCCGGACGGCTCGCTGCTGCGGCACGGCGCCAGCGGCCTGGTGAAGCTGGCCCCGCCGCTCATCGAGGTGGTGAAGCCCTTCGTGGGAGCGGGCCTGGGCGTCTCGTACATCTCGGCGAAGGGCGGCCTGGAGCTCTACGACTCGGATCTGGTGGAGGAGGTGCCGCTGGCGGCGGGCATCGAGTTCAACACGGGCGGGCTGACGGCGGGCGTGCGCGCCACGTACCGCTTGCTGGTGGACGAGAGCTTCGCGGCGGACGCGGCGCCGGGCAATCCGCAGGGCGGCCTCTTCGATGCCTCGCTCACGCTGGGCGGCCGCTTCTAGCGCCCACTCGCGGCTCACTGCCCCGACGGGTTCGAATCCCCTCGGGGCCACTTCCATCGGGCCGGAAGTAGCTGGACGCGACTCAGAGCAGTTCGATCCGATACCGAATCCGCTCCGTGGTGGGGACAAACGGATTCACCCGCTGTGTGCTCGCGCCATGGGTGGAAGCCGTTGCGTCGAACAGCTTGCGCCAACGCTCCTGATGGAAGCGGTTGTGAAACCAGGCGAAGTCCCGCTCCGACGCAGCAAGGCGCAGAAGCACGGGATCCTTCTCGAAGAAATCCAAGACCTTTTCATCCTGGTCTTGCGACGAAAAAAAGTACAATGCTGTCAGCCCGCCGATGCACCTGCTCCAGTCCTTATCCCTGTTGCCGCGACTCGGCAGGCTTGCCTTGCAACTTCGCTGGATGACCTCTAGCGTGAAGTCTATCGCTGCCGGGCCTCTGTTCAGCAGTGACGCCTTCGCACGAACGGCGCGCTGATAATTCCGACACTCGTTGGTGTCCTCTCGCGAGCATTGGGCGACCTGCTCTTCGCTGACAGGAAACTCCAGCGCAACCTCAATGAGGGAAAGGTCCTCGAATACGGCTGGGCCGAACCGCAGATTGCACGCACAGAGGAGAAGCAGGCCTACTCCACCGGCGCGCAATCGAGAGCCTCGCGATCCACGGTGCACACTCATGGCTGGAACTTCTTCCATCCGTATTGCGCCGAGGCCTCGACATCCTTGAGGCTGCTCTTGTTGAAGTTCACCTTCCCGTCCGCCCCCTCGGCCCGCACCTTGAAAGTACGAGCCCAGGTCTCAGCAAAGCCCTTCGTATTGCACCCATAGAACTTACATGAATCCTGAACAGCCACCATCGCCGCATTGGCAAACACGAACTTGCTGACAAGGGCTCTGTATCTCGTGATGTCTGGAAGTGATACTATTTCACCCACGGTAGGGGAGACCGCGTCGTCATCTGAGTCGTGCTCGAGAGCGAGCCAGAGGTCTCTTGCCGCGTGCCCCAAAAACCACACTCGGCTGATGCTCCGATCCGGGAATTTCCCTAGCGCACTCCAGAAGCCTTCCGCGGGCGACAAGCGCGGAGAACCGGTCCACCAGTGGGTGTAAACCGTCATCTTGCTGGAGCCTGGCTTGGCGTAGGAGGCCACTTTCTTCCGGATGTAGTCGAGGTAATCAATCGCGCCCTGTGCGATGACCTTCCTCGTGTGGCCATATCGAGTCACCTGGAGACGTCCATCCTTGATGTTCTTCTCGAAGAACGAAGGCTCCGTTGCGTCGTCCTTCCACCGTCTCTCGTAGGCTGTTCCGTACACGTACCAATGAACATGCTCTTCCGGACGCGAGAGCAGCCGAGACTTGGCCGCAGACATGACTGGGTCGATATAGTTGTACCAGGCCTTGTCATGATCTGGATCGGAGCCGTTGTACAGGCCAGGACCCCCGACGAGGATCACAAAGTGTTGCTCCGGCATTCAGCCCCTCCCTGCGTGTCCGCAGGTCCAAGCGTAGTACAAGAGCCGGAAGCATGGGAAGCACAGGAGGCCCCCGCATGCAGCAGGCCAGCACGCAGGGGCAGAAGAGGACCGCTGGCGGGGAGCAAAGAGCATTGCGCCGCGCCGGAGTGCCCGTGGGGGCGGGCTCGCAGAGCGCCCCGGAGGAGCGGTTCACCTTCCTGGAGGGTGACGTTATCGACCTGCCGACTCCAGGTAGCGGCAGGCCCCTGGAGTGGTGGCACTGCGAGACGACCACCGGATTGCAGGGGACTGAGGCTCAACCACCGGTCGTGCTCGGCGCTGCGCTGCTCCACTGGAGGATCGTTTCCACCCCAGGCTGGAGTTTCCGGTAATATCGTCCCTCCTGGCCACCCGTTCCGCAGGGCGCGATGGAACCCCACGAAAAGAAGAGCCTGACCGAGCACGGCATCTGCACGAAGGAGCGGAACGAAGTCGCTTCAACGCTAGCGGAGGCTATCCTGGCGGAGCTGATGGCTGCATGAGCCACTCCCATCAAGAGGCCAATGCCCCTCTGAACGCCAAGCTGCTCCCCTCGCTTCTGCTGTGCGTGCTGCTGTTGTCCGGATGCCATGCCTGTTCCTCGAACACGGATCCCCCGGCGAGCGCCTCACAAGTTCTCCCCGTCTCCGAGTCCACTCCAGACGCTGGCCCCCTGCCTGAAAGCGCGGATACTCCTCCCCCTCCCCGCCCCAGGGAGCCCGATGGCATCGATTTCGATGACGAGGACCACCCCGAAGATGCCGCACCGTGGATGAAGGAGGCGGGGCCATTCCCCGGAGGCATGTACCTGGCCGCCGGCAAGCCGGACTTCGCGAATCAATACCCCTCCACCGTCATGGTCTCCAGACTCGGCCCGCTCAAGGCGGCCCAGTGCAGTGGCGTCCTGCTGACTCCGAGCCTGGTCCTCACGGCTGCCAATTGCGTGTGCCGGCCGCGGAAGGTGCCCTCCGCCGAGGACAGGAACTCCATCCTGTTCGACACGTCCGCGTGTGTCGAGACTGCGTACATCACCACCACCGACTACGGCGAAGTCATCAACGAATACATCGCTGCTACGAACATGTATTCCATTCCTGGCATGGTTCGCCCACATCCAGACTTCAAGCTTGTGCTCGATGAAGACAGGAACGTGGCGTTCAATCACGCGGATCTCGCCGTCATCCTCTTGCGCCATCCTGTGAAGTCCAGGTTCCCACCTGCCTCACTGTCGAGCCTGGACATCCGTGCGCAGGAGACGCTCATCATGGCAGGCTACGGTTACGGCCAGGAGTTCGGACAGATCGCCGGTCTTCGCTTCGTTCGAAGGAACAAAGTCCTGGGCGAAGCGGCGCCCAGCGACGATGGCCGGTTCCTCTACGAGCAGCAAGGCGCCTTCATGTACAGGGGTTTCAAGGGGGGCCCATGCTTTCGACAGGAGGGGAGCCACTACAAGCTCGCCGGTATCGCCAGCATCGGCACGGACAAGGAGCTGTCCCTCACGAGCGTCTCTTTCTATCGAGACTGGCTGGACTCAGAACTCCGCCATGCCTCGAAACATGCCCCCAAGCCCAAGAAGCAGCCTTGAGGCTCCTTCCACACGGGCCCAGTGCATCCAGGAATTGCCCCCATGCTCAGGATCTCACCTCGAAGTCAGGCCATTCTCCCCGTGGCGGTGCCCCTGCTGCTCTCACTGCTCCCTGGTTGCGCGGTGAGTCCAGAAGCGCCTCGCTCTCCTTCGGCCCACCTGGAATATCTCGTCCTGAACGGGCAGCCTGACTACAGGAACCACTACGCGTCGACCGTTCAACTGACAGCGAACAACGGCACATGCAGTGGCGTTCTCGTCAAGCCTCAGCTCGTCCTGACAGCCGCTCATTGTTTTTGCTTCCCCACGCAACTCAAGCCTGGTCGAGCTTACAGGTACACGCGCAGAAACAACTCCTCGGGCGACGAACTCAAGCTCACCTGCATGGAGAAGGCGGAGATCACCGCGATGCTCTACTCCATGGAGGAGGGAAACGAGGAGGGGAACCCAGATGGCTCGCCCAATCTTCAAGGGACCAGTCGTTCACTGCGGCTGATGGGGCGCAACGGGTCCGTTCGTATCCATGAGGGATACGAGTTCTACACCGATGCGGCCGGGAACGTGACCGCATCCAAAGTGGATCTGGCCGTGGTTGAACTCGACAAGCCCTTCGACGGGATCGTCCCTGGCGGCAAGCTGGCGACTCGGGAAGTTCAGCCCGAGGAACCCCTCACCGTGGTGGGGTATGGCCTCGCTCCGGAAAAACAATGGGGCATCCGCCACTTCGGCAGGAACAACGTGATGGATATCCGCATCTCCGTGGGCGATGACGGCCTCTTTGCCTTCCGCACGCGACCTGGAAATGACCGGGCGGCCCATGCCTGGCGAGGGGATAGTGGTGGCCCCTGTTTTCGCGAAGATGCCCAAGGAAACCGCTGGCTCACCGGTATCGTCAGCACGGGACAGATAACCCCCACGGGCATGGTGACGACCTTTACGAGTGGTTTCCATCACCGGGCATGGATCATGCGCCAGATGGGCCTCAGCAGCGCGCACACGGGCTCTCGCTGACGCCCGCAGCGCCATGACATACGTGTGCGGGCTTCAGCGCTCTCCAGAAATGACCCACCTGTGCTCTCCAGAAATGGACCAGGCGAGGATCGCGATCGCTGGCTGAGGATCAGCGGGA
>JAFGNZ010000374.1 GCA_016926755.1 Myxococcaceae bacterium
GCTGCACTCGGGCCTCCTCCCCGGACCGTCTCCCGCTCTGGACTCCACCGTCCACAGAGCGAGACCCACGCAGCCTGCAAGAGAGCCCTTTCTTCGAGCGGAGGCTCCGAGTGACTGGCTCCACGGCTCGACCTTGAACCAGCAGCGCATCGCGACCCTTGAGGTAAGGTGTCTCTCCCCTACTTGAAACACCCCATGGAGACACCCCGCGCCCCCGCTTTGAACCCCGCGCTCCTTCCCCCGGGTACCCTGGTGGGCAGCTGGCTCGTGGTGGCTTGGGCCGGCCGCGGCGTCCACGGCGCCGTCTACCAGGCCGTCCCCGTGGACAATCCCCACGCCACACCCGTGGCTCTCAAGCTCGCTCTGCTCCCGAGGGATCCGCGCTTCGCGCGCGAGGTGGAGCTGCTCTCGTGCGTGAGACACCCCAGCGTGCCGCGCTTGTGGGACCACGGGGAATGGCAGCACCCTGGCGGCACGCTCTACCCGTTCCTTGTAATGGACTGGGTGGACGGAGCGCCGCTGTATGACTGGGCACGGCAGCACAACCCCTCCTCCCAGCAAGTGCTCCGGCTGCTGGCCCAGCTCGCGAGCGCCCTCCAGGCCTTGCACGCCCAGAGTTGCGTCCACCGGGACGTGAAAGGGGGCAACGTGCTGGTGCGGCACGCCGATAGCCGCGCCCTGCTCACCGACTTCGGCTCCGGCCGCTATCCGGACGCCGCTACCCTCACCCCGGACATCCTGCCTCCTGGCACCCCCGCATACCGCTCCCCGGAGGCCTGGCTGTTTGAGCTCCAGTTCTTCCGAGATCCGCAGGCCCGCTACGCCGCACAGCCTACCGATGACCTGTATTCGCTGGGTGTCACCGCCTACCAGCTCGTGACGGGCCAGTACCCCGAACTTGGGGAACCTTCCCAGGATGAGGCGGGCACCTGGCACCTGGAGGGACTTGCCTCTCCCACTCCGATCGTCCTCAACCCGCGCGTAGCGCCGCAGCTCGATGCATTGATCCTTCGCATGCTCTCGGTACGCCCCGAGGCGCGCGGCACCGCTCATGAGTTGACCGAGGCGCTGGAGCAGGCCGCGCAGCTCGCGAGTCCCGAGAGCACCCGTTCGCTCTTCGCCCAGGACACGCGGCCGGCGGGGGCCCCTGCTGAGCAGACAGCTGGCGCTACTGTGCCGGCCACCCTCTCATCGAGCCATGAGCTTGCCGAGGTGCGGGCTCAGGCTCCCGAAGTGTCCTCTCGCACGCCGAACTCCGCTGAGCGCGTCCGTCCTCCAGCGCGTGCCCGACCTTGGCGGCGTCGGCTCGCGAAGGCGGCAGCGCTCCTGGCGTTGGGTACGTGGGTTTGGTGGATCACGCCCAAGAGGTTCCCGGAGCAGCCCTCTGCCATCAGGCACGCGGCTGACGGGACCCACCAGAGGGACGGTGGTACCTCAGGGCTCGGCGATGAGGCGGCGACCGCCTCCACAATGGCCTCCCCCTCGTCCTCCGTGCCAGGAGTGCGGGCCGAGGATACGCCCCCTGAGCCACTGCCAGGACAAGCGCGGCCCGACACGAAAGGACGATGTGCTCATAAGCGGCAGATCTCCCTCAACGGAGGATGTTGGGTGGCGGTCCCGTTGGATCGCGAGGGATGCGCGGCCCTCAAGCTCAGCGGCCACATGTTCAAGGGCGCATGCTACGTGCCCGTCATCCTCCACGGGCGCCAGCCCACCTCCGACCCCGTGCGTAAGCAGTAACGCGCCCCTCTCCACGGCCAGTGAAGCGGAAGTTGCTGGAATCGGAGTTCGTCCATCACCACGACCCGATCTTTCAGGCGATACTGGGCCCGCGTCGAACAGCGGCACCCACTGACCTTCCCAATGATTCAAGGCCCTGACGAGATCATTGCCTGCCCACACTGCGGTGCGCTGCACCGGCGCCGCACCGTGCTCTCAGGCAACACCTTCGGCGCCGAGGTCTGGACGGATGGGTGGAGCTGGGCGCCGATGCTCCCGCAGCCGCCCCTCATCTCACGCTGCACCCGGTGCAGTCGGTTCTTCTGGGTCGGGCGCGCGGAGTGCCTGGGAGAGCTCGAGTCCGTCATCGCCGCGTCCGGCCTGCAGGTGCAGCGCCTGAGCATCCCCAACGACTGGAAGGCCGCCCCCCACGTCCAGCCACCAGATGAGGCGGGGTGGCTCGAGGCCATCGCCCAGGGACTGGCGAAGGAGCGGGACGAGGAGCGGGAGCTGCGCATCCAGGCGTGGTGGGAGGGCAACATGCCTTATCGCCGGGACACGCCCTGGGTACCGTTCTCCCAGCGCGCCCAGGCCGCGCGCGACAACCTGCGCGCACTGCAGACCCTGTGCTCGCCCAAGGAGCCCACGCAGCGGCTGCTGAAGGCCGAGGCCCTCCGCGAAGAGGAGCGCTTCGAGGATGCACTCGGGGCGCTGGCGGGAGAGCTCCCCAAAGAGCTGCAGTGGGTGGCGGACACCCTGCGTGCGCTCGCGCAGCAGGGCATCTCCGAGGTGCGGCGACTCTCGAAGAGCGCGGCGCCCAGGCCCGCGAACTCCTGAGGGTCCGCCGCGGCACCGCGACGCTCGGCTCCGGTATGCATTGACAGGCGATGATCTCCTCGAGCTCTTCAGGTAGCGGGGCCACGTCTCGGGTCGAGTTCATGCCAGGGTTGCCCTCCACGTTGGCCGCCACTCCATGGCGCCATGCGGCCCCCGACCAGGGTCCGGGGCCGATGGAGCGAGACGGTGAACGCCAGACTGGCGACCGCTACTTCGCGGGGGCCGTCGCCTCGAGCCGTCCGATGGAGATCTCCCCTGCCTTTGGCTCCCGGGCCCGAAGCTGCTTCACCGCGTCATCGAGCTCCGCCTGGGGCACCTTCCAAGCGCCCAGCCCCCCTCCCGTGGGAGGAGGAGGCGGCGGCTTGTTCTTCCCCTCTGGCGACAGGGCGACGCCCGAGTTCTTCAGGGTGGCCACCTTGTTGAAGCTCTGGGTCTTCTCCTTACCAATATCTTCATTGAAGCGCTCCAGCAGGACGAGCTTCTTCTCGACCCGCTGGTACCGGTAGACCACCACCTCACGCCCCGACCCGAGCGAGGCCGCGAGATCGAACGACGTCGGCTCGACCGCCTGGGTGTTGTTCGTCGCCCGGGGCGTCGCCGTCACCAGTGGCTTGCCACTGGCCCGGGGGGGATCGCTGGCCAGTGCGGCGCTCGCGCCACCCCCCACGACGAGTGCCATGAAGACTCCACGCCTCATTCCAGATGTCCGTATGCTGTTCATGATGCCCTCCACTGGCATTACGCCGGGGTTCGCCCTTATTCCCTCGTTTTCAAAAAAGCGCGCGCGGGCCAGCGGCTACTCGAACACGACGAGATCCATCACCCAGCGCGCCTGCCCCTTCTGGAGCCATGCGGCGCGCGTCTCCCTCAGCGCCTGGGCGGGGGCAGCTCCACCGTCCACCCGCTCGAGCAGCTCCTGGAAGAACGCCCCCACCTCGACGTCTGGCACCTGTGTGGTCGGCGCCACCACCGCGCGCGCCCCCGCCTGGATGAACGCCGCGGGCAGGCTCCACACGTCGTGGTAGCGCCACGCGCCCCCGTTGGCGTGGCACGCGGCGAGCAGGACGAGCGGGGCCCCCCGCAGGGAGCGCCCCTGGAGGTCCGCGGCTGTCAGCGCGTAGCGGCCGCCCGCCTCCGGTGAGAGCGCGAGGAACGAGGCATCCGAGAACCCCGAGCGGCTCAGGCCATGTGCATGGAACTCCACCTGCGTGGCATCCAGGATCTCCGCCAGCACGGCCCCCGGTGTGGCGGACCGGCCCCGCAGGAGCACCTCGCCCGTCCGAGGCGCACGGCTCCAAGGCATCAGGCGGGGCAGTCCCAGGGAAGCAGGGGGCTCCACGTCCGAGACCACGACACGCTTGTGCGGCGGCGTGACGGCCGGCGCCCTCGCCTCCCCTGCCCTGGGCACGAGGTAGCTCCACGCCCGATCCGGGGCCAGCAGGCCCGGCCGACCCTGGAGGATGGGCTCGGCGAGCACACGCACGGAGTCACAGCCCTGGAGCACCGCGAGGAGCGGAGCGGGCACGGGGGGAACCTCCTCGCGCAAGGAGCGCGTGCGCTGCCCCAGGTACTCGCCCTTCAGCTCGCCCCGCGCGCCCCGCGCCACGAAGAGGATGCGCTCATCCTGCCCGGCCACGGCGAGCAGGCATGCCTCCGGAGCGGCCCGCTCCAGCTCCGCGGAGAGGAGCGTGATGGCCACGTCGAACGCTCCCGCCCGCCCGGCGTCCATCACCAGCACATGGTGGCTGTGGGACCAGGCCTTGCGCGCCTCGATGTCGATGGCCCGCGCCTGCTCCGAGCCGGCGATGACCTCTCGGAGGAGCCGCTGGCCCCCGGCGCGATCCCGCTCGATGAGGATGCGGCCCGCCATGTGCTCCAGGAACAGCCGCTCGCCGCGCGTGAGCGCCGCGTCCGCCCGGAGCATGCGGATCCGCTCCTCGGCCCGCGCCACCTCGTCGTCGGTCGCGCCGAGCCGAAGGAGATCCGCGTAGACCGCGATCTCGAACAGCGTGGGCGCCGCATCACAGGCGCGCGCCGCCTGGACCTCGCGCCTCGCGCTCGAGACCTCCAGCGCCTCCACGGCGATGATCGCGCGAGCGAAGCGGTACTCCGCGCGCCGCTGACAGTCTCCCGGGGCGCGCTGCAGGTGCTCGTCGAGCCAGGCCCGCGCCAGCGCATGCTCGTGGCGAAGCCGCGCGCTCGTCATCAGGTTGTAGACGAGCTGATCCTCCTGGTACCAGTCGTCGATCCGACGAGCCGCCTCCAGCGCCTCGCGAGCGGGCGCCGCGGCCTCCTGGCGGCGGTCCAGCTTGTTGTACAGCTCGCTGAGCTGCTCCTGGAGCGTCACGCACCGGTACTCCAGGTTCGCGCGGCGGCACGCGTCGATGGCCTCCAGGAGCTGTCGCTCGGCCTGGGCCGCCCTGCCCTGCGCCAGCTCCTCTCGCGCCCGCGCCATCGCCAGGGGCGCCTGGTACCACGCGGGATCTCCAGACTCCTGGACGAGCGCCTCCAGCTCCTGGAGATCCTTCCGCTCGGCGTGCAGCAGGAGGAGGGCGCCGAGCAGCAGGTCGCGCTCCCCCGAGCGCCGGACACGCTCCAGGTACGCGTCCTTCTCCGCCTCCGACAAGGCCTGGAGATCCCCGAGCAGCGCGCGGAACGTCTCCGCCAGCGGGGCCCGCCGGGCGAAGTCCGCGCGAGAGATGCGCTGGACGTACTCGGAGGCCGTGCGCGTCCCGGACACCTGATCCACCGACTCCGCCAGCGGCAGCAGCGCGAGCACCTGCTCACGGGACGTCGCGGCCCGGACCGCGTGGTACAGGTACAGCCGCGCCATGCCGGGGCTGCGGCGCACCATCGCGGGCGGCAGCGGTGTCCCCGCCAGCACGAGCGCCATCCCCGCGGCCTTCATGTCCTGCCAGGACTTCCGGCGCGCCTCGGCGCCGCCGCGCAGTCCTTCCGCCAGCCGCCGCGCCTCCTCACCCCAGCCAGGCTCTCCCTTGTCGGCGACCCGCTGGAACTCCGCCGCGGCGGCCAGCTCCAGGGACATGGACCGCAGCACCACGCCCCGGTTCCAGTGGTGGCGCAGGCCCTCCGGCTCCGCCGCCAGCGCCCGGTCCAGCAGCTGCAGCGCACGCTCGGGCTCACCTCGCCCCAGGGCCGCCATGGCGCGATCGCTGTCCACGCCCGGAGAGGGAGGCAGGCGGTCCAGGTGCGCCTCCGCCCGCGCGAAGTCTCCCGCGAGCAGGTACGCCGTCGCCACGCCGTGGAAGTCTCCCCGCTCCTCCAGCTCCGCCAGCGCCCGGTGATCCGGCCCCGTCATGCTCGCCGTCCCGCCGCGCATCGTGGCGAGCTGCCGGTAGCGGTCCGCGCCCGGGTAGCTGAGCCGCCCCTCCAGCGGCCGGGTCTCCGCGCTGGCCAGCAGGAGCGGATCCTCGGGCAGCTGGCGCGAAGAGCGCCACGTCCCGAGCGCCAGGAGCCCGATCACGGCCGCGGCCGCCACGCCCGCGGACAGCCCCAGGACTCGTGTGCGACGGCGGGCCCAGGAGGGCTGGAAGGGGGCTCGCCGCTCCTGCCGCCGCGCCTCGCCGAGCTCGCGCACGGCGACGCTGGCCTGCACCTGATCCTCCAGCGCGGCCTGACAGTCCGCGCAGCCCGCGAGGTGCTCGCTGAAGGCTCGGGCCTGCTCTTCGGAGAGCTCACCGTCCACGAACGCGGCCAACTGCTCACAGGGAGTCGTCACGCCGCACCTCCCTTCTCCGCCTGCTTCAGGAGGATCTCCTTGAGCTTCTTGCGCGCGCGGAACAGCCGCGTGCCGACCGTCATCGCCGGGATGCCCAGGCGCCTGGCGATCTCCGCATACGCCAGGCCTTCCATGTCCTTCAGCTTCACCACCTCGCGGAACTCCTCCGGGAGCAGGTCCACCGCGCGCCAGACATCGTCCAGCGTATACCCACCCCAGGGATCAGCGGGCCCCTCCTCCTCGCTCGCCACGTCGATGGACTCGGTGAGCTCCTGCCGCGGGTGGCGCCTGTCATGCCGGCACATGTCCAGGAACCGCCGTGTCAGGATGGAGGCCAGCCACGGCATGGGCGGCGCGTTCCGGTCATAGGTGTGGAAGGCGCGGAACGCCCGCTCATAGGTGTCCTGCAAGAGATCCCTCGCATCCGAGGGGTTCCTTCCGCGGCACAGGAGCCGCGCCCGCTCCTCCAGCTTCGCCTCACAGGCGGCGACCACCCGCCGGAACTCGGCCGCCGGATCAGCGGGAGGAGGCCGAGCGCCTCCGGGAGCAGCAGGCCCACCCGCCCGCTGCCGGGTCCGCGAGCCGATGAATCGGAAAGGGAACTCCACGCAGGGGGTACTTTGCACGGGAGGTGCCTGCCAAGAAAGGAATTCCACAGGCACCCTCCGTGCATACGCCCACCCTGCTACGGCATGTTGTCAGGCGTGGCGAGCGCCGCCGGCACGAGGCTGGCGAGCACCTTGCTGGCGAGCTCCGGGCGGCCGGCCTGGAGCTGCAGCGAGGCGTCATCCACCAGCGGGGTGAGCATGAGGCCCTCCGCGTCGTGGTGGCCCAGGAAGATCATGTTGAGCGCGGGGATGCGGACCTCGAAGAAGTCCGTGGGCAGGGCGCCGGTGGAGCGCTCCACCGCGCGGCGGTTCTTGTCCAGCGCGCGGATCTTCTGGGCAGCGCCGATCCGGGCCGTCTCCCACCGGCCGTCCACCTGGCGGACCTCCACCGCGGTGCGGACCTCACCGGCGACCTGGACGGGGTAGACGAAGCGCTGGGTGTCCATCAGCAGCCGGCCCGGCTCCTCGCCGCGGTAGCTCTTGAGGGAGTCCAGGCGGATCATGAACACGGGGATCGGCTCGCCCAGCTTGCCAGAGCGGGCCTCCTCCACGGTGTCGAACCCCAGCGCGCGGTGGTTCTTCGCGTTCACGAGCTCCGGGAGCTCCTGGACGGTGCGAGACGCCTCGGCGGCGCGGTCGTCCCGCGACTGCGCGAAGACGGGGGTGGAGATTCCCAGCGTGAGGAGCAGCACTTTCAGCAGAAGGTTCTTCATGGCGTGTCTTTCCTGAATCAAAGAGGGTGGAAGTCAGAGGGGAGCGAGCGGGGCTACTGGGTCCAGACCGCCGAGAGGCGATCGCCGAAGCCGTTCAGGTGCGAGAGGCGGAAGCCGGGGTACTGCGCCGCCACGTCGTTGTAGGTGGACTGATAGGTGGTGCCCGTCATGTTGAAGTAGTGGATGAAGCCCTTCGAGGTGGGGTGCCAGATGGCCGCGTAGCGGGTGCCGTTGGCCGTGGAGTACGCGCTGAAGCGCACCGGGCGCAGGCCCTGGGCCGCGAAGTCGCTGAACTTCTGGTTGTAGCTGGTCGACGTCATGTTGAAGTACGTGGCGTAGCCGCTGTGCGCCTTCTTCACCCAGGTGGCCGCGAACTTCACGCCGTTGTCGTCGTAGGCCGCCAGATCCACGTGCAGGTAGCCGGCGTTCCACATCTCGTTGAACTTGGTGGACAGCTGCGCCTCCGTCAGGCCGAACCACGTCTCGAACGCGCCGTCCACGGGCTGCCAGATGACGGTGAAGCGCGGGCCGTTCGAGGTGGGCAGCACGCTGATCTGCTCGGGGCGCCAGCCCTGCGCGCGGTACGTGTCGAAGTAGGACTGGAACTGCGCCGCCGTCATCAGCGTGCGCACCGGCCGGCTGGCCACCGCCTGGAACGAGCCCGCCATCAGCGTGGAGCCGGAGGGCGAGTACGCCGTCAGCGTCACCGGCCAGCGATCACGCCAGGCGTAGTAGTCAAAGCACCCCTGGAAGCTCCCCGAGGGCAGGTTGTGGAAGTCCGGGCTGCAGGGCGGGTTGTTGCGGATGTTGTAGATGTCATCCCAGTGGACGTGATCGCTGCCGCTCACGTACTCCGAGTAGCTGATGAGCTCGGCGGCGCCCGTGTCCACGGGCCACGGGTTGTTGACGTACACGAAGTTCCCGGTGCGGAGCACCCCATAGCCGGTGGCCACCATCATGTGGCCGCCGCCGCCCGTCCAGCCCCAGGAGAAGGCCACCGGGCGGTTGTTGTCGATCTCGTTCACCAGCGACGTCCAGCTCAGGGCCCCGTCCTTGGTGCTGGACGAGAACCCGTACTTCGAGAACTCCGGCCAGCCAGGTTCGATGCACGCCGTGGGCGTGGGGCTGTTGCAGCAGTCCGCGCGGCCCAAGCGCTTGTTGGCCTCATCACACTGGGTGACGCGCGTGGCCCCCAGGTACTTCATGATCATCTGGCCGCTGGCGGCCCAGCACCACTGGTTCGTCTCCTGCCCGAGCAACGGCACCGGCAGGTCCTTCGCGCTCGCCGCGGACGCTGCCAGCAACAGGACCGTCAAGGCACTGCGTAGAATGCTCTTCATCGTGTCATCCTCCAGGGGCTTGGAACTGTCTTCCCTGCGGTCGTTACGCCGCGGAGGACGGTTATTCCCGGCGACTTTCCGGGTGGATTTCCTCCCTGGGGTGGGAGCGCCGGGCGGCGGTGATGGGGATGTGCCTTGCCCGGGCGCGGACTCGCATTCTAGCGTGCCGCCCACTGCCTCCGGGAGCGCACATGCCCGTCGTGGAATCCCGCATCGACACCGTGACCCTCTACCAGCAGGGAGCCCGCGTCACCCGGCGGCTCACCCTGGACTGCCCGGACGGCAAGCCTCCCACGGAGCTGGAGATCCCCCGGCTCCCGCTGGCGCTGTTCGATCCCACCGTCCGCGTGCGCGTGCTGTCCACGGAGACGCCCCAGGCGGACCTGTCCGCCACCCACGTGCGCGTGGGCCTGTGGATCCCCCCGCGCGAGGCGCCGCAGGAGACGGTGGATCAGGCCGCGCTGCGCGTGCTGCAGCAGCAGGTGCGGACCGTGGAGAGCCAGCTGCGCCAGCTCGACTGGGAGATGTCCCTCCTGGGCAACATCCCCGTCCCGCCGCGCCCGGAGCCGGAGGAGGGTAAGCCCCCACCGCCCGCCCCGCTCGGCGCGCGCCTGGCGCTGGAGCAGTTCGCCCATGAAGGGGTGCAGGCCCGCCTGGTGGAGGCGCGCGACCAGCGCGAGCAGCTCCGCAAGCTGCGAGAGGAGGTGGCCCTCCTGGAGCAGAAGATCGCCATGGCCTCCACCGCGCGCAGCGTCACCGCGGGGGAGATCTCCAAGTCCGTGCACGTGCAGCTGCGCCACGGGGGCGGCGCGCTCACGCGGGCGGAGCTCTCCGTCGAGTACTTCGTCCCAGGCGCCCGCTGGGCTCCCAGCTACCAGTGCCGCCTGTCTCGGGATTGCCGGCAGGTGGAGCTGGTGATGCGCGCGCTCATCTGCCAGCACTCCGGCGAGGACTGGCGCGGGGTGAGGCTGGTGCTCTCCACCGCCGCGCCCATGACGTGGACGGAGCTGCCGGAGATGGCCGCGATCCGCATCGGCCGCGCGCAGCCACCGCCGCCGGCCCGCGCCGGGTTCCGCCCACCGCCTCAAGGCGCCACGGCGCTCTTCTCCGACTACGACCGCGACCGCGGCGCGCTGCTGCGCAGGCTCCCCTCACCTTCGCCCTACAGGCTCCCGGAGCTGGGGGCGCCCTCGGATCTGGAAGCAGGGCTCGCCTTCGGCGGCGCGCCCGCGCTCCCGGAGCTGCGCAAGGAGAAGAAGCGGTCCCGGAAGGCGGCGCGTGAAGACTATGAGGGGACCGCGGAGCTCGATGGCCTCGTCTCCGCCCGAGGCGAAGAGATGGCCGAGATGGCCGTCGAATCGGAGATGATGGCCGCCGATGAGGAGGCTTACGAAGAGCCCGTGACGCCCTCCGAGCCAATGGCCGTCGCGGGCCCCGCCCGTGCTCTCGCGCCACCGCCCATGGGCCTGCGCCCCGCCGCTGCCCCCGCTCCAGCCCCCAAGGCGGCGGTTGGCAGGGCCGCCATCCGCTCCGCCGGCCCTGGCGCTCCAAGCCCCACGCAGGCCGGCCTGGAGACGGTGGTCTTCACCCACCTGCGGCTCTCCTCGCCCACGGACGCGGGCCTCCGCAGCAAGCTCCAGCCCGTGG
Organism: Myxococcaceae bacterium; assembly: GCA_016926755.1. GTDB lineage: Bacteria > Myxococcota > Myxococcia > Myxococcales > Myxococcaceae > Hyalangium. Next base: position 10,604 of record JAFGNZ010000374.1, read on the forward strand.
ACGCACGGCGCTTCTACCTGGAGACGCTGGAGCGCTTCTCGGTCACCGTGACGTTCGACGTGATGACCGTGGTGGCGGAGGCGGAGAACCGCGCCCGCTCGGTGGCCCACGCGCCGCTGCCGGGAGGCGCCGTGGACGCACGGAGCGTGGGCGGCTTCTTCGACTTCAGCTACGCGGCGGACGCCACCGTGGACGTGCCCTCGGACGGGGTGTTCCACTCCGTGGCCCTGGGCACGCGCACGGGCGAGGCCAGCGTCCTCTACGTGGCCGTCCCGCGCGAGGACAGCAACGTCTACCGGCAGGCCCTGGTGAAGAACCCGCTGCCCTCCCCCATGCTGGCCGGCCCGGCGGAGGTCTACGTGGGGGGCGAGTACGTGCTCTCCACCACGCTGCCCGCGGTGGCGCCGCGCGGGGACTTCAAGCTGGGGCTCGGGGTGGAGCAGGCCATCCGCTGCGCGCGCAACACCCGGTACAACGAGGCGCGCAGCGGCACGAAGATCGTCGCCACCACGGAGCTGTGGCACGACATCACCATCGAGCTCGTCAACAACCTGGATCGCGAGATCGACTGCGAGGTGCGCGAGCGCATCCCCCAGCCCGCGCAGGACGCGGAGGTGGTGGTCGAGGAGGGCGCCGTCGCCCCCGCGTGGGAGCCCTACACGCAGGAGGAGCGCGGCAGCGTCCTGGAGGGTGGGCGCCGCTGGCGCATCGCCGTGCCCGCCAACAGCACCAGCAAGCTGGCCGCGCAGTACGTGGTGAAGCTGTATGCCAACAACGAGCTCAACGGCGGCAACCGCCGGGAGGCATGACATGAGCACGGCGACCGCACTCAACCCCGTGGAGCGCTACGAGCCCATGCCCCCGGCGGACCTCCCCGTCCTGGAGGCCCCCGTCCGCGGCGTCACGCTGCTGGAGGATCGCGCCCAGGTGACGCGCCGAGGCACCGTGCGCGTGAGCGCCGGGCAGAACCGCGTCGTGGTCCACGGCGTGGCGCCGGTGCTGCAGGATGTCTCCCTGCGCGCGGAGATCCTCTCCGGCAAGGCGCGCGTGGCGGACCTCCGCATCCGCCGCGCCCTGCGCATCCGCACCCTGGACAAGCCGGAGAAGGCCCGCGAGCTGGAGACGCGCATCGAGGAGCTGACGCGCGAGTACCAGCAGGTGCTGGAGGACCAGGCCCGCGCCCGCGCCCGCTTCGAGCGCATCCACCAGCACCTGCTCCTGGGCGCCTCCGAGCTCCCCGTGGACGCCGGCTGGGGCATGGGGATGGCAACCCAGTGGCAGGACTCGTTCGACACACTGTTCCGCAAGTCCCGCCAGCTCCGCGAGTCCACGCTGCAGGCCACCTTCACCGCGGAGCGGCTGCTGCAGGAGCTCAACACCCTGAAGTTCCGGCGCTTGGCCCTGGATCGCGTGGATCACCAGGTGGTGTCCTGGCTGGAGGCGGACGTGCTGGCCGACGCCGAGGGCGAGGTGGAGGTCCGCATCGACTACGTGGTGCCCAACGCGCTCTGGCGGCCGCTGCACACCGCGCGCCTGCTGGGCGGCAAGCGGCTCCAGTTCACCTCCTCCGCGGCGGTCTGGCAGAACACCGGCGAGGACTGGAAGGACGTGGAGCTGCAGTTCTCCACCGCGCGCTCCTCGCTGGGCATCGAACCCCCCATGCTGCACGCGGACCTGCTCACGGTGAAGAAGAAGAGCGAGGCCGTGGTGGTCCAGGCCCGCCAGGTGCAAGTGCAGAAGGCCGGCCTGGGCAGCGCCCCCGCCGCGGGAGGAGCCCGCCCCGCCGCGCCCTCCACCGTGGATCTCCCCGGCGTGGATGATGGGGGGGAGACACGCAACCTGCGGGCGCCGGGGAAGAGCACCGTGCCCTCGGATGGGCGGCCCAACGTGATCCCCCTCTTCTCCTTCGAGGATGACGCGGAGGCGGCGCTGGTGAGCTTCCCGGAGCTGGAGCCCAAGGCGTTCCTGCGGGCCAGGGCGCGCAACACCTCCGCCAGCCCCGTGCTGGCCGGCCCGGTGGAGCTGCTGCAGGACAACGGCTTCGTGGGGTGGACCCAGACGCTGTTCGTGGCGCCCCAGGAGAAGTTCGAGCTGAGCTTCGGCCCGGATGACGCCGTCCGCGTCCAGCGCGAGGAGAAGAAGAGCACCAAGCAGCACCACGTGAGCAAGTGGAACGAGCACACCACCCACATCACCCTCTACCTCTCCAACCTCTCCGGAGAGGCGAAGCGCGTGGAGGTCACCGAGCGCCTCCCCGTGTCCGAGATCGAGCACGTGAAGGTGGAGCTGGACAAGGAGAAGTCCACCGGCGAGCCCGAGCTCGACGAGAACGGCTTCTGTAAATGGAAGGCCGAGCTCCCCCCCAACGGGCACCTGGTCCTGGCCCTGCGCTTCAAGGTGTCCTACGCCCCGGGCGTGCAGAGCGCCTGAGAAAAGGGCCGGAAAAAAGCGCGGCGATTTCACACCGCCGAAGGCGTGCGTCTACCTCGGCGAGGCCCAATGAAGGGCTCTCGCTTCCACCCCAGAGGGGGGACACACCCATGCTCACCACCACCGCCCAGATGCCCAAGCCGCTGCCGGTCCCGCACCACGCGACCGAGGCCGTCTATCTCACCGCGGACGAGAACCTGCTGCAGTTCGTCGTCGACTACTACTACCGGCGCTACTCCAAGTACTTCCACCAGGAGGGCCACTCCCAGGAGCTGGGGGTCGGCTACCTGTACTCGATCCCCTCCTCGCCGAAGATCGACCTGGCGCCGCTGCCGGCCCGCGTCAACGCCGGCAACTCGAACCTGCTCTGCACCATCGACACCCTCCAGCTGGCCCTCACCTTCCCGGACCGCACCGCGGAGTTCATCGCCCGGGCGGACATCCTGGCCACCTGCGGCGTGGCCGGGCAGCGGCTGGTGATCCGCGTGAACAACGCCGTGGCCACCACCGAGGGCCAGGTGGATCCCGTCGCCACCCAGATCCTCGAGAAGGTGGTGCTGCCGCCGCTCGTCCGGTGGCTGGAGAACCTCCTCCTCCCGGAGCTGACGCAGAGCCTCGGCCACGACGTCCGGGCGATGCTGATCAACGCGAACGTCGCCAACGATCAGGTCAACGGCTACGCCCGCGTGCTCGGCGGGGATCAGCAGACCCAGCTCGGCAAGGCGCTGCCGCCCACGGACATGGAGCGGGTGGACGGGGCCGGCCGCGTGCGCGCCGTCGTCCGTGAGGATGCCCTCAACGTGGCCTTCGAGGGCCTGGTCCCTGATCCCACCTGGAAGAAGAAGGAGAAGGAGAGCTGCTCGGGCGTCTCCGCCGAGGCCGAGGTGAAGGCCACCCTCTACTCCCCCAGCATCGACATCTCCGGCGACAGGGCGACGTGCAAGGTCCGCCTCAAGGCGAGCGCCAAGGTCTCGGCGAAGGTCGCTGGCATCGGCCACTCCATCAAGCTCACGGGCGAGTGCGAGCTCAAGCCCGTCGTGCGGCTGAAGTCCCTGGATGGGGGCGCGCGTGTGGCGGTGGAGCTGGACATGAAGCGCTCCGACGTGGACATCAAGCTCAAGGGCGACTGGGGCGCGCTGGACTTCATCCGCAAGGAGATGAACAAGGTGATCAATGCGCTGCTGGACGGTCTCCTGGACAGCATCGCCGTGTTCGTCTCCAACATCCAGCTCGTCGCGGTGGACATCAGCAAGCTGATGAAGTCGGCCGGGCTGGAGGTGGACGTCACCGCGGATGAGGTCGGCTTCCGCGACGGGACGCTGGTCGGGCAGTTCACCGTCCGCGAGCACGCGAAGTCCTGAGCCCTGCCCCTCACTCCAGCCACCCCAAGGAGATCCCATGTCCACCTGGAAGAACCTCGCCTGCCTGCACGGAGGCTCGCTCCTGCTGCTGCTCACCCTGCCTGGCGCCGCGAGCGCACGAGACCGCACCGCCGTCATGGAGGACGCGGTTCGCTACGCGGAGCACGCGTGGCAGATGAAGCCCGAGAACCAGAAGGCCGCCTGCAAGGCGGACTACAAGAGCGATCATGCTCCAGGTCCCCGGGTGGGGCTCCCCTACGCATGGGGTGGCTGGATGAGCGTGGCGGAGTTCGACCGCCGCATCGCCAGCGGTGAGGCCGCCGGCAGCCACAGCCGCGACGGCATCCTGAGCTGCGTGGCCGGAGTCGACTGCTCCGGCTTCGTCTCGCAGGTCTGGCAGCTGCCCAAGCGCCACACCACCTCGAGCATCTCCGCCGTCACCCGTCCCATCTCCCTCGACGAGCTCGCGCCCGGCGATGCCCTCAACAAGGCGGGCAGCCACATCGTCCTCTATGCGGGCGCCAGTCCGGACGGCAAACCCATCATCTATGAGGCCTCCGGCTCGGCCTCCCGGGTGCGGATGGCCACGCCGAGCTGGTCCTACCTCGCCGGCTACCAGCCCATCCGCTACACCGGCCTCCAGGAGCCGGCCGTCGCGGCCTCGCAGGAGAAGGCGCCTCCCTCCAGCCCGGCAGCCTCCGCTCCCCCGAGCCCCGCCGCGCCCCAGAGCGCCCCCGCGACACCCCAGGCCCCCTCCGCCAGCAGCCCGCCGCCAGCTCCGACTGCCGCTGTGGGGACGTCCACCGCCGCCCCCGCCTCGGCACCTCCGGCGGGAGTCGCCCGCGTGGACGCGCCAGCGCCCGCGACGCCCGCGAGCCGGAGCACTCGCGTCACCCTCCGCTACGGCACCGACGTGGGCTTCACGCCAGGAGGCGAGGATGCCCAGGCCATCGGCCCGGACTACCTCGTGGCCGGCCCCAACGGCACCGCCGCCCTCTATGACCGGGTGCGCCGGCAGGTGCTGCTCCTGTCGCGTGACTCCACCCGCAAGACGCTGGCGGTGGAGAACGCGGATGGGCTCGCCTTCACCCGCGAGGGAAACCTCGCCGTCCTGGATGGCGCCAGCCATCGGATCCTCCTCTTCCGCGCCACGGGCGAGCCGCTGCGCACCCTGGACCTGCGGAGCTCGGGGTTCTTCCGCAAGGGGATGCTGACGCTCGAGGAGAGCGTCCTCTATGCCACCGACAGCCAGGGCCAGCGCCAGGCCATCGCGGAGCTCGCCGGCGGGCGCTTCAAGCCCATCCGCCCGGGCAAGGAGCTCGAAGCCGGACAGGTGCTCAAGTGGAAGGAGCGCGGCAGCCAGTCCGGGCTCATCGAGGTGGGCGGCGAGACCCTGCAGGTGCCCCCGTCCGTGCACGTGGCGGCCCGCCGCTTCGGCCCCTGGATCGAGCTCACCGCCTCCTCGGCCGACAGACAGGGACGCCTGAGCGTCAAGCGCACCCTGCGCCGACCGAAGCGGGTCCTGTCGTTGCCCACCGCGGACCAGGGTGCCTACGCGCCCATCGCCGACCTGGCGGTCCAGCCCGGTGGCGACACGGTCGTCTACCTCGAGCCGGCGGAGGAGGCCGTCTCGGTGGTGTGGGTCGACACCCAATAGGACGCGGCTCGAGCGTCGAGTATCACCGCGTGTGGGTGGGCGCCGCGTTCCCTCGATGACAGCAGGGCACGACCGGGACCGGGGGGCAGTCGCCCCCTCCCGCCTCCTGGGCCAGACTGGCTCCCCTCCTCCTTCCCAGAGATCCCATGCGCGCCTTCCAGGTACTCCCGCTCCTCCTCCTCCTCTCCTCGGTCGCCTGCAGCAGCGCGCAGACGGCGCACGATCCCACGAAGCCCCAGCCTCCCAGGACGACCGTCCAGGTGAGGAACCAGCGGCCCATCGACTTCAACCTGTACGTGTCGACCGGGACGCATCGCATCCGCCTGGGCACCGTGCCGGGGATGAGCCAGCGGACCTTCACGATCCCCGCGCACCTGATCCCCGGCCAGGGCATGCTCCGCTTCCACATCGACCCCATCGGCTCCCAGGACGTGCTGTCCACGGCCGAGGATCTCATGGTGCATGAGGGAGATCAGGTCTCCCTCACCATCTGACGGCCCTCCCCGCCGCTCAGCCCTCCTTCGGCATCTGCAGGGCCATGGAGACCAGCGCCAGCGTCATGCTCTCGGGCTTGTACGGCTTGAACGGGTTGGGGTTCGTCATGGTGGACTCCAGGTGGTCCATCCCGTGGAGGGTGACCGCCTTGGAGCCGGGGATGAACGCATCCTGCGGCACCACCAGCCCGTCCGACTTGATGCCGTAGCGCTGCTGCATGTACTCCTGGGTCGCGAACAGCGGCGACAGCGGGTTGGCCGTGGTGGAGGCCATGCTCACCGTGGGGATGCCCGCCGGCAGCGGGTACTTCTCCAGGAACTTCTTGCGCGAGTCGTAGGTGAGGTCCTCACCAGCCTGGATGCTCCCGCCCAGGGCCTCCACGGCGCCGCCGAGCCCGTAGCGGATCAGCGGGTTGTCCAGCATGTCCTGCGCCATCGGCGAGCCGCCGTAGGGAGACTGGACGGTGACCAGCGCCCGGACGTGCTCCTTGAGCTCGGGGTACATCGCCAGGGCCGCCGCGGAGTCCAGGCCGCCCTTGCTGTGGCCGATCAGCACCACCTTCTTGCCGCTCTTGGCCGCCTCGAGCACCGCCTCGCGGACGATGGCCGCGTTGTGCTCCACGCCCATGTCCGTGTCCACCGGCACCCGCCCCACCTGGAGCCCCGCGTTCTCCAGCGCGTCCAGGTTGTCATCGAAGTACAGCTCCTTGGGCGCGTACTGCGACAGCAGGCCGCCCACCGCCAGGAAGACGCAGTCCTTGGCCTCCGCCGGCAGCACGTCCTTGCCGGCCTTCACGGACGCGTGGAGCTTCTCGAACTCCGCCGTGGAGTCCACCGCGGGCGGATAGGCCTTCTGGATCCAGCCGATCTTGTCGGCCTCGCCCTTGCCCGGCCACGGGATGGGCAGCCGCAGATCGCTCACCTTCGAGAACGCGTCGCCCAGCAGCCCGCGAGCAGGCGAGGCCGCGGCGAAGCTGTCACGCGCCACCGCGGCGCGGCTCAGGGCCTGCGAGGGCAGCGCCTTGGCGGGGGCCGGGAGCGCCGCCCGGGGCTGGGGGAGGACGGAGGGGCTGGAGGGGCGGGCGACCTGGAGCATGGGGGTCCTCAAAAGTAGGCAAATGGAGTTACTTGCCTACATTGTCGGAGGATGAAGGTTTTTGTTGCTTGCGTTTCTAAGGTCCTGAGAAGACTGGGCTTCGAGAGTCCCCGCCCTCGCTCCTGCCGCCTCTCCGCGCCCACGGTGACGCGCACCGCGCCGGCCGAGGATGAGACGTTGTCGGCGCCGCAGTGACGAATACCCAACGGGGCGCGTCGCTGGCATGAGATCCGGTGCTCGCCTTCGGCATCTCCGTGCTGGAGCGCTCCGTCAACCAGCTCGTCTTCACGGGGTACACACTGGATGACGCCCCGAGCGTTGACGGCCCATCCCCAGGAGTCGCACTGGCAAGACAGGCACATCTCTGCAAGTGGCTCACCTTCCCGTTTTGTGGTCGGATGGCCAGCGTACGAGCGCCATTCCTGGAGCCGCCTTGACCCAGACCGTCACACTCGCAGGTGTCGAGCAGGCTGTGCAGCAAACACTGCAAGCCCTGGCGGACGGCTCGACCACGGTCGCACTCACCGGGCCCGCTGGCGCTGGCAAGTCAGCGGCGCTTCGCACCCTCCACGAGCGCAAGTCCTTCGCGCAGTTCAAGAACATCGTGCTCGTCGCACCTCCGGAGGCCGAACACGCGGACGCGGGGTTGGTTGGGCTGGTCGAGTTGGCCGCTCAGCTCGATCACACCAAGCTGCTGGACGAAGTGAAGCGCCCGGACATCACCTGGCAGGGAAAGATCGACAGCGTCACCCGCGTGCTCAAGCAGCAGGCCAAGAACACGCTGCTGCTGCTCGACGGGCCATTCCTCCCTCAAGGCGGTGAGTACATCTCGAGCATCTTCGAGGACCGTACCGCTGACCTGACCCGCACCCTCCTGGCCGCTCCAGGCCTGAGCAAGGTGGTGGCCACGGATCGAAGCGCGCTGCTCCAAGCCCAGGAGATAGTCGTCTCCCCAAGATCGAACCCCATCGAGGTTCTGGCGGCGGAGCACTGGGGCTCCCTTGCCGACTCCGCCCAGGCGGTCCTGCACGCTGGAGGTCAAGCCCTCGCAGGACTCTCGCCGCTCGACCTTCGCCTGAGGGTCGGCCTGGTGGCCGTGGGAGAGGATGCCTCGGCCCAAGCAACTCAACGCTCCGCTCCCCACAAACTGGTTCGCATACTGCTCGAGCGGCTCGGCTCGGGTTCCCATACCCTGCGAAAGGTCCTGGGACGGCTGGCCGTCTTTCGTACCTCTATTGACGAGTACGGCCTCTCGGACGTGGGAGTTCCTGAACTCGACTCCTTGAGCCAGGCCCTCGTCAAACAGGTGCTCCTGTTCGGCCCACCGGCTCAACTCAGGCTCCACGAGGCGATCGCACGGGAGGCCATCCAGGAACAATGGCTGACTGCTCACGAGAGCCGTGAGGCTCATGGCATCGCCGCGCACTACCATCATGTCCGCTTCGAGCGCGCCTCGGAGAGGCATCACATCCGCGACGCCGTGCGAAATGAGCTGGAGGAAATCCACCACCTCACGCAGGCGGGTGATGCCAGGAAACTCCTGGCGCGCTCCATCTTCTTCGTCGAGCAATACGATGCGCTCGGGAAGGCGCTCAGCCAGCAGCGAAACTACCCAGATGCCATTCCCGCGTATGAGCGAGCCCTCGCGCACAATCCCGCTGACGCCTACGCGCACCACTACCTGGCCTACAACCTCGATATCCTGGCACAGGACCCGCTGCGCGTAGAGCAGGAGTTCCGGAAAGCCATCCAGTACAGGCAAGATCACGTCTGGTACCGTGGCCGACTCATCAACTTCCTGCTGACGCGTGGCCGGGTGACGGAAGCCCATGATGAGTGGGAACAGGCCCTGGCGGTGCTGCTCCCGAGCGGTCCCTCGACGGACTCCCGCCTCTATGAGGAACTCCACGGAGAGACGGCCCGCCTGCTCCTGCACCGCGGGCAGTTGGACTTCGCCTGGGAGGTATTGGAAGACGTGCCGCGAGCCATGCGAGAGGGACTTCCCTGGTACCGCGCGCTGCGGCGGCTGCATGACCGCCTGCGCGCGGCGGCTCGGGACGAAGAGGTGTTCCCTCCGCACCTATCCGAGGAGGCACGACGGAACGGTCCCCACCTGTTGCACTTCGAGTCCGACAAGCAGCGCATTGAGCGGTGGATGCCCGGCCGCATCTCCGCGGCCGACGAGGATGGAGTTCATATCCGCGTGGCGCGCCTCTCCCCAGATGAGCAGGACATCGAGTTTCTCTGGTACGATCTGACCCTCGAAGAATATCGCGAGCTCGCCCAGCACCTCCGGGGACGGGAGCTGCTCCCGGCGGGAACCTTCGTCGAGCTCATCAAGCTCCGGGATGAGAATGAGTTCCTGATGAGCTACCCACCCACCTCCTTCGAGGATCCAGACCTCCCCAAGCTCTTCCCATATCCAGACCGGTATCTGCACCGTGTCCCTCCCCTCACTTGAGAATGACGCGCTTCAGATCTTCGTCTTCGGTCCTGGAGTAGGTGAGCTGGTGGCCGTCCGCGCGCCTCCTGGCGAGTGGATGATCGTAGACGGGTGCTCAGCGGAGACAGTCCGGTATGGGCTGAGGCTGCTCCAGCACTACAAGGCCTTTCCTCGCATCGTCATCCTCACCCATCCCCATATGGACCATGCCATGGGGATCGGAGAGGTCATCGACTACGCGACGGCGAACCGGGCTTTCGCCGCCTGGCCCATCATCGGCATGGTCTCTCCACCGAGCGTCACTCGGACGACCGCGTTGGTGGACTTCAAGGCCTACTTCGACGGGGGCGTTGCCGAGGAAGCCATCGCCACCATCTTCGATCGTTGGGAGCGATTCCCGATGTGCCGCGCGGACCTCCACCGAGGAGACATCCTCCCCCTGGGCGAGGCCCAGGTCCGTGTGTTGTCGCCCACGACGAAGGCGAGAGAGGAGGCCTTCAAGTCCTTGAAGGAGCGTCGCCGGTTCAACCCCAACCAGATCGCCACGGTGCTCTCCGTGGAGTGGCAGGGGCTCCGGCTCGTGCTCGGCTCGGACATGGTCGAGGAACCGGGAGCAGGCTGGTCCGAGGCACTCTCGTTCGATCGTTCCCTGCCTGAACACGTCACCTTCAAGATCCCGCACCATGGCTCGCTCAGGGCCCTTCACCCGAGCATGCTCGCGCGAGCGGACGTCGATGACCAGCCCTTCTGGGTCATCACTCCGTACTCGCCCAAGAGCCTGCCCCGCTTCGCGCTTGGGGAAGGAGTCGAGACCCTGCTCCAGCACGTCCCTCGTGTTCACCTGACGGGGCTGCCACGCTCCTTCGTGGATCAAGGCAGGAGCCCGACCACCTATCGCCTCGCCGAACTCCAAGGAGACCACCGCAAGCTCCTCCGAGCTCCTCCGGTCAACGGGTTCCCGGATTGCTTCGTGGCGCTGACCTGGCGGGCTGGAGCGAAGGTCCCCGAGGTCCGCCAGGGCACAGGCAGCCTCACCGTCATCCTGTGATCCGCTTCTGGAACTCCTCCCGCGGGGCTGGTGAGCTTCTGTGTCATCCAGTGCGTGGCCCTGGCCCGGGGGCCTGAGCCTCCGAGTAGAGCCCAGGGGGCGGGGGACTTTCCTCCGCCCCTGCGCCCGGCCTATGAAGGTTTCCATGCAGAGCGCACATCAGGTCTCCGTGGACATCCGCCGCCTGGACGGGTCCACCTTGGAGCGCACGATCGACTGCGTGAGCGAGCTCTACCCGCGGGACAACCTCATCGCGCGTGCGCTGGGCTTCACGCCCGAGGACTACCGGCCCATCGCCGAGCGTGCGTGCCGGGCGGCCCTGGCGGCGGACATGGGCCTCATCACCGTGGACGGGGCCACCAGCGAGGTGCTGGGCTTCATCTTCTGCCTGGATCTCGTCGATCACTTCGCGGCCGTCGAGGCGATGGCGCGGCACGGCGACGAGCGGCTGCGGGCCTGGTCCGAGCTGCACGCGCGCCTGCTGGGAGCCTATGAGGAGCGCTTCGGCCGGCCGCGGGGACACGGCGAGGTGCTCTACTTCAGCATCGGGGCGCTCTCGCCACGGATCCGGGGCCGCGGCCTCACGCCGGAGCTCTCCTACAGGGCGGGCATCGCGTTCGGCGTCCAGCGAGGCTACCGGGAGATCGTGGGGGTCGCCACCCACCCACGCACCGTCAAGCTCCTGGGCATGCTCGTGGGCGTGACCTGGACCTCGGAGCTGGCCTTCGCGGAGCTCTCCGATCCGCGCCTGCGCGCGCTCGAACACTCGGCGCATATCTTCGCCCAGACCATCCCCGAGGATGCGTCTTCCGGGGCCGACGCGCTCTTCCGCCGTTAACGTGACGACGCGCGTCTCGAGCTCCTCTGAAAACATCCCGCCGCTGTCGAAGGTGAGCTACCCCAAGGGTAGGCATGCGTCACGCCGAACCTCCCCGAGAAGAGAGAGAAGGGCATGATATCTCCCTCGACACCGGCGCCAGCTACGCCATCAATACCAGCGGCCAGATCCTCCGGCGTATCCTGGATACAGCCCCCTACGAACCTCCTCCGGATGGAGGAGTCCCGGATGGAGGAGTCCCGGATGAAGGACTCCTCGCCGGGCAGCCGGCGGCGGCGGGGACTCCACAGGCGGGCAAGTAAGCCCCCCTGTTCTTCCGCCGCGGGTTGTCAGGACTCCTCTGCTCCCTCCAGAATCCTACCTACCGGGGCGGTCCCGGCTCATTCAGCGTGAGGTCATCATGAAGCGGTTGCAGGACAAGGTCGTCGTCATCACGGGCGGGGGCAGTGGAATCGGGGCGGCGACAGCCACGCTGTTCGCCCAGGAAGGGGCCAAGGTGCTGGTGGTGGGCCGCACCGCGGAGAAGCTGCGCAAGACCGTGCAGGCCATCAACAACGAGAACGTCAGCTACAGCGTGGCGGATGTCTCGAAGGTCGAGGACACCCAGCGCTACGTGGCCGACGCGGTGGAACGCTATGGCGGCATCGACGTGCTGGTGAGCAACGCGGGGTTCGAGGGCTCCTTCAAGCCCATCACCGAGTACACCGTGGAGGAGTTCGACGAGGTGATGGCCATCAACGTGCGCGGCTCGTGGCTGGCGATCAAGCACACCTTCCCGGAGCTCCAGAAGCGCGGCGGAGGGAGCGTCATCATCACCGCCTCGATCATGGGCCTGTCCGCGCTCGGCGGGAACTCCGCCTACGTCACCGCCAAGCACGCGGCGGTCGGCCTGATGCGCACCATGGCCCTGGAGGGCGCGCCGCTGCGCATCCGGGTGAACGCGGTGTGCCCCGGCTTCATCGACAACGACATGATGGCCACCATCCACAGCAAGATCGCGCCTGGAGGAGAGGCCCTCGTCCAGGGCTCCCTCTCGGGGCGAGTCCCCCTCAAGCGCTACGGCACCAGTGAGGAGGTCGCCCGGCTGAACCTCTTCCTGGCCAGCTCGGACAGCAGCTACATCACCGGCAGTGCGTACACGGTGGACGGCGGCACGTCCGGCAGCCTCATGTGAGCGCCGGGGGGGGCGCCCAGCTCGGGTGGACGGCGGCGCGGGTTCTCCGTCGGCGACAGGCTCGCTCCTGAGTCGCACATCTCACGCATGCTCCCAGGGAGTGCTCTGTAGAGCACTCTCGGAGCGCCAGGGGCTGAACAGGAGCGCACCTCGTCATGCGAGCCCGTGCACCCGCACCTTGGCAGCGGGTTGGCACGCACCTAAGTCGCCCCAGTACACGGTGGTGGGAGGCGATGGATGGTGGATCGGTGGATGAAGCCCCTGTGGGTGATGGCGGTAGCTCTGTGTCTGGCGTGTCACGAGACAGGCACGAAGAGCATTTCTGATCAGAATGAGGGCGAGGACACCGGCGGGGAGGTGCAGCCGCCACCACCCCCTCCGCCCGGAGGTGGCGGGGAGACCTGTCCACCCCGCTGCCCGCCCCCTCCTCCCCCGGAGTGGACGCGCGAGCCGGCGCCCAACCCCATCCCGGCGGAGAACGCGAACCCGGGGGCCCCCCAGTGGCGCGATGGCATCAGGTCGTACGCGGGCCAGGTGGAGCTGTACACCTCCACCGACTCCGTCATGGCAGGCGAGACGGTGCGGGTGATGGTGTCCACCGACGTGGAGGCCCAGGTGGAGTTCGAGGTGTATCGCCTGGGCTATTACGGCGGGGCCGGCGCCCGCAGGGTATGGCGCGGCGGCCCCTTCGCCACCCAGAAGCAGCCGGCCTGCCCGCGTGAGCCCGACACCAGCCTGGTGGAGTGCCACTGGAAGGAGACGTTCAGCTTCGAGGTCCCCGCCACCTGGGTGAGCGGTATGTACGTGGTGAAGGCGAAGCGCTCGGATGGCTTCAAGCGCTTCCACCCCTTCGTGGTGCGCGACAGCCGCGCGGCCGAGGTGCTCTTCACCCCGGCCTTCAACACCTACCAGGCCTACAACATCTACGGCGGCGAGAGCCTCTACTTCGACGCGAGCGGCACCATGCCCCTCGGGCGCGCCTACGCCGTGTCCTACAACCGCCCGTATGACGCCTACGAGGGCCTGGGGAAGACGTTCGACCTGGATCTGGCGCTGCTGCGGCTGCTCGAGCAGCACGGCTATGACGTCACCTATGCCTCCAACCTGGACTTCGCGCGCCACTCCAACCTGCTGGAGGGCATTGGGGCCCTGGTGCACGGCAGCCAGGACGAGTACTGGCTCTCGGAGGAGCGCGCGCAGGTGGACGCGGCGCTGGCCGCCGGGACGCTCAGCCTGGCCTACTTCGGGGGCAACGGGGCCTACTGGCGCACGCGCACGCTGAGCGACGCGGACGGCCAGCCGCTGCGCACGCTGGTTTGCTACAAGGGCGTGCCCCTGGCGGATCCCATCCCCTACTCCACGGTGCGCTTCCGAGATCCGCCCCAGGAGCAGCCGGAGAATGGCCTCTTCGGCGTGATGTACGACGGCTGGCAGGTGGTGCCCTTCCCGCTCGTGGTGGCCGACGCGCAGCACTGGCTCTTCGAGGGGACGGGGCTCAAGCGCGGCGATCAGCTCGCCGGGCTGGTGGGCTACGAGTTCGACCGGACCTGGGACAACGGGTTCCACCCCGACGGATTGCGCGTGGCCATGGAGAGCCCGGTGGTGACGGCCGAGGGGCTGCCCAACGTGACGCACGCGGTGGAGCGCACGCTCCCCAACGGGCGCCGGGTGTTCGCCGCGGGGACGATCTACTGGGCCCTGGCGCTGGGCGCCCACCCCGAGCTGACGGACGCGCGGGTGATACGCATGACGCTCAACGTGCTCGAGCGCAGCCTCGAACACCGGAGGCCGCGGCGCACGCTGACGACGCCGCCGGGCCCCTTCCCCGCCGGGCCGCGCATCAAGCCGGCGTGGGCTCCCTTGGTGGAGGCGTTCGCGGGGGCGCCCGGCGCGCCTGGCTACCAGGACGGGCCGGCTGCCACCGCGCGCTTCAACGGCCCCACGGGGTTGGCGGTGATGGCGAATGGTGCGGTGGTGGTGGCGGACACCAACAACAACCGCGTCCGCCTGGTGCGCCTGACGGGGGCTGGCCGCATGGTGATGACGCTCGCCGGAAACGGGCAGGACGGCTGGCGCGATGGGGAGGGCCTTCAGGCGATGTTCCGCCGCCCCACCGGCGTGGCCGTGGGCCTGGATGGCTCGATCTACGTGGCCGACTCGGACAACCACGCCATCCGGCGGCTCACGCCCGGGGCGGGTGGCCCGTGGACCGTCTCGACCTTCGCCGGTCAGGTCCGGCGCGAGGGATTCCAGGACGGGCCCGTGGCCACGGCACGCTTCTCCCGCCCCACCGCGCTGGCGACGGACACCGCTGGAAACCTCTACGTGGCGGATCAGGCGGGCAACCGCATCCGCCTCGTGAACGTCGCCACCGGCACGGTGACGACGTTGGCGGGAGATGGCGTCCCTGGCTTCCTGGACGCCACGCAGGGCACCCAGGCTCGCTTCAACAACCCGAGCGCGTTGTCGGTGGCCCCCGATGGGACGGTGTACGTGTTGGACTCGGGCAACCAGCGCGTGCGTCGCATTGCCCCTACCGCCGCCCATCCGGTGGAGACGATCGCGGGCGATGAAAACGAACCCTTCGGCCATGTGGACGGCCGCGGCTCGCAGGCGCGCTTCCGCGCGCAGATGGGAATGGCGGTCCTTCCGGGCGGGCAGGTGCTGGTCGCGGACACGGCGAACTTCCGGCTGCGCAAGCTCGAGCCGGGCAACAGCGCCGCGGAGACGCAGGTCTATACCGTGGCGGGCTCTGGCCTCATGGGCACCCGGCTGGGCAGCGGCCAGGAGACGGATCTCGTCGCGCCCACCGGCCTGGTCGTGTTGCCCAATACCCGCATCGTCGTGAGTGACTCGTTCAACAACACCCTCCGGATGATGACCCGCTGACCGGTGGACGACGAAGGCCTCCGACCGAAGGGGCATTGGAGAAGACGATGCCCCATCCCCAAATCCCGCACTCACCCCATCCAATGAAAGGACAGCAGATGGCGACTGCGGGATTGAATGAGCGGGTTCGCGAGTATTGGGAGGCTGAGCCGTGTGGCACCAGCCCGGCCATCGTGGGAGAAATGCCCTCGCGGACGCGGGAGTGGTTCGAGCGCGTGGAGGAGCACCGCTACGCCATGGAGCCCTTCATTCACTCGGTCGCCCAGTTCACGCGGGGCCGCGGAAAGCGGATCCTGGAGGTGGGAGTCGGCGCCGGGACCGACCACCTGCAGTGGGCGCGGGCCGGGGCCGAGTGCTACGGGGTGGACCTGACGGATGCGGCCATCGAGACGACCCGGTCCCACCTGGCGCTGCATGGCCTGGAGTCGAACCTGCTGCGCGTCGATGCCGAGGTGCTGCCGTTCCCGGAGGAGATGTTCGACATCGTCTACTCCTGGGGCGTCATCCACCACTCCGCGCACCCCGAGCGCATCATCGCGGAGATCCGCCGGGTCCTGAAGCCGGGGGGCCAGTTCGTGGGGATGATGTACGGCCGGAGATCGCTCGCGGCCTTCAAGACGTGGGTGCGGCGGGGCCTGCTCGCGGGGCGGCCCTGGCGCACCTTCACGGACGTGCTGGCCCACCACTGCGAGAGCTCCGGCACCAAGGCGTACACCCTCCCGGAGCTGAAGCGGATGTTCTCCGCGTTCCGGGAGTTCTCCGCCGAGCCCCTCATGACTCCCTATGATCGCTCGCGCCTCCCGGCCTGGCTGGGGCCATACCTGCCCAGCTCCTGGGGGTGGTTCATCGCGCTGAAGGCCACCCGGTAGATCGCCGCCGTGCCGCCAGGCCTCGGGCGGGGGCAGATCCCCAGCCCGAGGCGGCACCCAGACTTTTCGAGCTGTACACCATTCAGGCCGGGGGGAGATCATGTGTGGGATTGCAGGCAGGATTGCCGCTGACGTGCATGGACGTCCCGAGGCACGCGGGATCGAGGAGATGTGCCAGCGGATGATCCACCGGGGGCCGGACGGCCACGGTGTCTGGGATGGCGGCCGGGCGGTGCTCGGTCACACGCGGCTGTCCATCATCGACCTGGCGGGCGGCGCTCAGCCGCTGGCGGGCTGCACCCCCGGGGTCATGGTGACGTTCAACGGGGAGATCTACAACCATCTCCTGCTGCGCGCCGAGCTGGAGGCCCGTGGGCACGTCTTCCGGAGTCGGACGGACACGGAGGTGCTGGCGCACGGCTGGGAGGAGTGGGGCGAGCGGCTGCCGGAGAAGCTCCGCGGCATGTTTGCCTTCGCCATCTGGGATGCGCGCAAGCAGGTGGCCTTCCTCAGCCGGGACCGGCTCGGGAAGAAGCCGCTGTACTATGCGCGCGCCGGGCGCGACCTGGTGTTCACCTCCGAGGCCAAGGCGCTCTTCGTCCACGCGGACGTCACGCGCGAGCTCGATCCCTCTCAGCTCCCGGCCTTCCTGGCCCTGCGCTACGTGCCCGGCCCGGCCACCCTGTTCCGTGGGGTGCTGCGGCTCCAGCCCGGCCACAACCTGCGCTTCCGGGATGGCGAGGTGGCGGTCTGGCCTTACTGGGACGTCCCCACGCCCCTGGAGCCCGATGGGCGGTTCAGTGAGGCGGAGCAGGAGGAGCGCTTCCTCCAGCTCTTCGAGGAGTCGGTGCGGATGCGGCTCATGTCTGACGTCCCGGTGGGCGTCTTCCTCTCGGGGGGCCTGGACTCCACCTCGGTGACGTGGGCCATGCGCCGCCATGTCACCGGCAAGCTGAAGAGCTTCTCGGTGGGCTACCTGGGCGATCCGGAGAGCGAGCTCCCCTATGCGCAGCAGGCGGCGCAGGCGCTGGAGACCGAGCACCACGAGGTGGTGCTCACGCCCGAGGGCTTCGGTGACTTCATGCCCCGCCTGGCCTGGCACCTGGACGAGCCGCTCGCGGACGCGGCCTGCGTGCCGCTCTACTACCTGTCGGAGCGGGCCCGCCGGGAGGGAGTGGTGGTGGTGCTCTCCGGCGAGGGTGCTGACGAGCTGCTCGCCGGCTATCCGCTCTACCGCAAGCAGCTCATCATGGAGCGGCTCCGCCGGCTCGTGCCATTCGTGAGCCAGCTCGCGCCGGGGCTGGCCCGTGTGGTGGGCCACGCGAAGCTCCGGAAGTACCTGAGCTGGGTGGCCCGTCCGCTCGAGGCGCGCCACCTGGGCATCTCCCGCGCCGTCTCCGACGAGGCGCTGCTGGCGGAGCTGCTGGGCGGGGCGGCGGGCCCCAGCGGGGCCGAGCGGCTCGCGGCCTGGCATGCCCGGACCCATGGCGCGAGCCCCCTGGCGCGGATGCTCTACCTGGACACCAAGGTCTGGCTCCCGGACGACCTGTTGCTCAAGGCCGACAAGATGACCATGGCCGCGTCCATCGAGCTGCGCACGCCCTTCCTCGATCACGAGCTGCTGGCGCTGTGCGCGTCCCTGCCCGAGCACCTCAAGCTGCGGGGCGGAGTGGGCAAGTACCTGCTGCGGCGGGCCATGGCCTCCAAGCTCCCGCGGGAGATCCTCACCCGACGGAAGAAGGGCTTCCCGGTGCCCACGGGCTCGTGGCTCCGGCGGCAGCTCCATCCGCAGCTCCGAGAGGCGCTGCTGGCCTCCCGCAGCGCCTGCCTGTCGCTGTTCCCCGCCACCACCGTGGAGCGGCTGCTCGATCAGCACCGCGCGGGCATGGATCGCACCGAGGAGCTCTTCGCGCTCTGGTCCCTCGAGAACTGGCACCAGTGCTTCCTGAGGCCCGAGGCCCGGCTCGAGGACGCCAGCCAGATCGGGCTCGGGGCGCAGGTGGCCGCCGTGGCCGCGCTCGTGGACATTCCTCCTGCTTCGGAACCGGCTGCCAGGGTGCCCGCTCCCGATCCCGCCCCCGCGGCGCCGGGGCTGGAGCAGGACCCGCTCCCGAGGAGTGCGCTGGTGCCTCCTTCGTGAGCAGACGCATCCCCGAGGTGCTTATCCCGGCCTGGCGTCATACGCGCGCTTGAGGCCCGCGATGTCGATCTTGCCCATCTTCATCATCGCCTGCATGACGCGGCCCGCGGCCTCGCGGTTGGGATCATTCATCATCTTCATGAGGGCCCGCGGGGTGATCTGCCACGAGAGGCCGAACTTGTCCTTGAGCCAGCCGCACTGCCCGGGCGAGCCGCCGCCTTGCGTCAGCGCGTCCCACAGCCGGTCCACCTCGGCCTGGTCCTCGCAGTCGATGGTGAAGGACACCGCCTCGGTGAACGGGAATTGAGGGCCGCCGTTGAGGCCGACGAACGGCTGCCCGGCGAGCGTGAACTCGACCGTCAGCACCGCCCCCGCGGGCGTGCTCGGGTTGTCGGCCGGCGAGCGCATCACCTTGTCGACCCGGGAATCGGGCAGCAGCGAGACGTAGAAATTCGCGGCCTCCTCGGCCTGACCGTTGAACCAGAGGCACGGTGTGATCTTGGACATGACTCTCACTCCTTCGTTGGGTGGGACTGCGAAGGCCATCACCATATGATGGGGCCCGCGACGTAGAGACGCCCCCGGGTGGGCGAACTCATCAGTCCCCCCAAAAATAGACGATTGGCCCTCGGCGGCTGACCAGCCGAGCCGGCGGGCGTCGGAGCGCGCTCCCCCTCACATCCCGAAGACGCGCTGTTTGTGGCGCAGGGCCTCGAAGACGAAGTGGCGCCGTGTCCTCGGGTTGTAGATGACGGTAACAGGAGCCTCGCCGGTGCACACGTCCGCTGTCAGGACCTCATCGAAGGCGTGCTGCCAGAGCTCCGCCTCGGAGAGCGGCAGGCGGTCATGGCGGAATGGATGCCGCGCCACGGCGAGCTGCAGGGCTCCGGCTGCGTCCAGCCAGCCGTAGAGCACCACGCTGGCCTCCTCGTCGTAGTGGACCTCCCCCTTGCGGAACAGGACGTACGCGCGAGCGGCCAGCCCCTCGCGGATGATCTCGGCGACGCGGTCGCGGAACTCCGGGCGATCCTCCAGCCAGCCCGGGTCCCACCCGTTGCGCAGCGAGCGCAGGATGTTGCCGGGAGGGGTGCGCCCTGAGTCCACTTCAGCCCGCACCCGGGCCTCCATCTCCATCCTGGAGGGAAGGCTCCCGGACTCGAGGCGCAGCGTGCGCACCCCGAGGGGCGCGGCGTAACCGGGCGGCTGGGCGGGTGTCGTGTAGACCCACTGCTGAGCGGGGGCGAGCTGATCCGGGAGCAGCAGGTGCTGGCGCAGCGCCAACCGCGTGCCCTGCTGGACCGAGCCAAGCGCCTCGGGCGAGAGCGGCTCCACCACGGCCAGCTCCAGGCTCCGGTAGTCCGCGCTGTGGAAGGGGACCAGCCGGTGGCGTCGGGCCGTGTCCTCCGGGAGCTGCCGCTGGAAGAGCGCGAGCAGCGAGCCGCCGCGTCGGAGCTCGTGGTAGGGGAGCCGCGGGGCGCCTGGCACCTCGGGAAGGGGCTCGAACGTGATGGGGGGCAGGCCCACCACTCGCGCGGCGGTCAGCAGGAGCCGGGTCTGCTCCACTCGCCAGAGCTCCTGCAGCACCGTGAGGAACGAGGCGAGCGTGCCATCACACGTCTCCCACGCGCTCTCCAGCAATGCGGGAGGGACGTGGCCCTCCTGGTCCAGGGCGAGGGCTACGGCGCGAGCCAAGGAAGTGGGGGGCATGGGCTCCTCTTGGCGAGGGGGCAGCTGAGGGGTGCGCGAAGTTAGCGCGCCCAGCGCCCGCCGAGGAGAGGTGACGCTTCCCCGAGCCCGCGGTGTTCCTCCCGGGCCGTAGCCCGAGCGGGGCCCAGGACAGGCTGAGCAGCGCGCCGTGCGGGTGGACGGCGCGCTGGGGCGAGAGCGCTCAGGGAAGAGGCGCTCAGCGAGACGACGGTCATCCCGAGCGCTCATGCTCCGCGGCCCGGGCCCGCTGCTCCATCATCAGCCCGATGCGTTCCTCGCCCAGGTTCGCTGAGGCCGAGGCCACCGGCGCGCGGAGTGCGGCTCGCGCGCCGGTGGTGTCACCCGGGCTGGCTACTGCACCCGGAAGACCAGGTCATCGCGCTCGGAGAAGCCGGCCGGATCGCACGGCGTCGCCGAACCGGACCACCGGAACTGAGCCCGCACCGCCTGCAGCCCGCCCGCCACCGACGGGGGCAGCGGGAAGGTGAGGCTGAGCACGCTGGAGCCGCTGGCCGCCGGAGTAAGCGTGGCGACCAGCATCCACTCCGGGTTGGCCGCCGTGGCGTCCGGGGTGATGAAGAGGTCCAGCTGGTCCTCGGCGGCGCCAGAGAACGCCCAGACGGTGGCGTCCACCGTCACCAGCTTGCCGGGCGCCAGCGGGCTGCCGTCCACGGTGATGATGCGGAGCTGATCCAGCGACTCGTCCACGTGGAACGCGCCCGTGGTGCCATCCATGCACTGGCCCTTGAGCGTGTTGGGCGCGTTGGCCTCCGGGCCCAGCGCGCCGCGGCCGAGCACGAGGCTGCCCGTGTCACACCCGGCGCCCAGCGTGCCGCAGGTGGGGGCGCCCAGGCTGGCGTCGAACACGGCCTGGTTCACCGCCGTGGGCGAGGCGACCACCATCACCGTCACCGGGGCGCTGGCCGTGATGTTGCCCGCCACGTCGATGGCCTGGGCCATCAGCGTGTGCGTGCCGTCCTGGCCCGCGGTGTTCCACTCGAAGCTGAACGGCGCCGAGGTGTCGCTGCCCAGCAGGAGGCCATCGCGGAGGAACTCCACGCGCGCCACGCCCGAGGTGGCGTCGCTCGCGCTGGCGGAGAGGGTGACCAGGGGGCCGACCTGCGCGTTGGCCACCGGCGCGGTGATGGCGACCGACGGCGCGTCATTGTCCACCAGCACGTTCACCGAAGTCTGGGCCGCGTTACCCGCGAAGTCGAGCGCCCTGGCCGTCAGCGCGCGCCGGCCGGAGGGCACGGCGGCCGTGTTCCAGGCCAGGGTGAAGGGCGCCTGGGTGGCCACGCCGATCAGCGTGGCGCCGTCGTAGAACTCCACCTGGGTGACGCCGAGGTTGTCGCTCGCGGCGGCGCTCAGATTGATGATGCCGCGCACCGTCGTCCCGGTGCCCGGAGCGGTGAGCGCCACCGAAGGCGTCACGAAGTCCGGCTCGGCGGGCCCCACGGCGAAGGCCAGGTCGTCGTGGTCATTGAAGCCGCCGATGGAGCACGGCACCGAGCTACCCCCCCACCGGAACTGGGCGCGCACCGCCTGCAGCCCGCCCGCCGGCAGCGCGTAGGTGGCCGACAGCGTCGCGGCCCCCCTCGCCGGAGGTGCCAGCGTGGCGAAGCGCTGCCACACCGGAGCGTTGGCATCCGGCGCGAAGAACAGATCGAGCTGGTTGCTCGAGCTGAAGGCCCACACGTCCACCTCGACGCGCACCTCCTTGCCGGCCGCGAACGGCGTCCCATCCACGCGCACCACCCGGATGCGATCGATGGACTCGTCCGAATGGAAGAGGCCCGAGGTGCCGTCCGCGCACGAGTTCTGGAGGGTGTTGGGCGCGTTGGTCTCGGGGCCGAGGTTCGCGCGGCCGAGGACCAGGCCCGCCGTATCGCAGAGGCTGCCCACCGCCGAGCAGGCCGGCGCGCTCAGGGCCGGATCGAAGAAGGCCCCGCCAGGGTTGTTGATGGTCACCGGGACGGCGGGGCTCGTCGCCACGTTGCCCACCAGGTCCACCACGCGGCTGATCAACGTAGTGTTGCCGTTGCCAGTCAACGTGGTGTTCCAGCTCACCTCGAACGGGGCGACAGTGTCCGTGCCGATGAGCTGCGTGCCCGCGAGGAACTCCACGCGGGAGATCGCGTCATTGTCGCTGGCGGAGGCCTGGACGAGCACCGTGCCGCCCACGATGGAGCCCGCGAGCGGCGAGAGCAGCTGCGTCTGGGGAGGGATGTTGTCCACGATCACGTTCACCGTGGCGGAGAAGGCCGAGTTGCCAGCGACGTCGATGGCGCGGGCAAGCAAGGAGTGGGGCCCCGACGGCACCGACAGCGTGTCCCAGGAGAGGGGGAACGGCGCGGCCGGGCTCGCGCCGATGGGGGCGCCGTCGACGAAGTACTCCACGAAGCTGATGCCCACGTTGTCACTCGCGCTGGCCGTGAGCGTCGCGATGTTGCGCAGGCGGGCGCCGCTGCCGTGGCTGGTGAGGGTGACGCCCGGCAGGAGGTTGTCCACGGTGACGCTCACCGGCGCGGAGACGGTGATGTTGCCCTCCACGTCATGCGCCCGGACGCTCAGCGTGTGCGGGCCGCTGGGGAAGGCGAGCGTGTCCCAGGGCAGATCGAAGGGCGGCAGGCCGACGGAGCCGATCACCGCGGAGTCGACGAGGAACTCCACCTGGGTGACGCCGAGGTCATCCGAGGCCGCGGCGGACAGCAGGACGGTGCCTCTCACGATGGCGCCAGCGCCCGGGGAGAAGAGCGCGGCGGTAGGCGGCTGGAGGGTGGAGCCGCCATCCGAGCCGGTGCCGCCGTCGGTGGAGGTGCCGCCGTCGGTGGAGGTGCCGCCATCGGTGCTGCTGCCCGCGCACAGCACGTTGCTCAGATCGATCGAGCGGCGATCCATCTCGTTGAAGGAGTGCGACAGGCCCGTCGGGTCGGTGGCGGTGGTGCCGGTCATGAAGCCGGACAGCGGCGCCATCTGCGCCGGCTGGCGGGGGGAGATGTGAAGGAACGTGGTGCCCGTCTCGTTGAGGTGGCAGCCGTTGCAGGTGTTCAGCGCGAAGCGGTGGCGGGCCTCCTGGTTGATGATGGCCGGGTTCGTCCACGACAGGGAGAAGTCCGCCAGCGAGGAGCCGCCACGGAAGGGGGCGCTGTCACGCGTGAGGGGCACCGGCGGGACGCCGCCGCTCATCAGCAGCGCCTCGTTCTCGTTGACGAAGGACGCGAAGGAGGGGCTCGAGCGCAGCGAGGACGCCGGCGTCAGGTGCACGGTCTCCTGCCGGAGATTCCCGTTGGCCGGATCGATCCGGAACTCTCGCAGCTCCCAGGGCGCGCTCAGGGCGATCTCGTTGGTGCGGATCTGGTTGATCGCGCTGCCGTTGGGCTTGCCCGGCGCGGCGTTGCTGCCCGCGAACGAGTCGGTGATGGCCTGGAGCGCGTCGTTGAACTCGAGGCTGCCCGGCGTGAGCTGGCCCAGGTTGTGCCAGCGCTGAGCCCACTGCTGGAGATCCGCCTCCGACTGGGCGGGCAGGTTGTACTCCATGATGACGACGAACTGCGTGGGGTTGCCGCCGCCGTCGAGCACGCCGAAGACGAAGCGGCCCTCACCCGCGCTGCCCGAGGGCAGATCCCTCAGATCCATGCGGTTGACGATGGCGAGCAGCCGCAGGGGGGCCTGCTTCAGATCCAGCCTGCCGTCAGGCAGCTTCGGCCAGGGGTTGATGAGCAGCGGGAGGATGTTGAGCCGGGAGGGGATGGTCTGGCCGTTGACGAGCTGCTCCGTCTCCCAGTGGGCCAGCCAGTTGCGCACGAAGTCCTCGGGCGGGACCGGGCCGGCCATGTTCGCCATCAACCGGCCGAAGTGCCACGCGCCGTCCCGCGGATCCGCGGGGTTGATGGCGCCGGACCACTGGGTGCGCATCGAGTCGTTGACGACACCCAGCTCGCGGATGAGCAGCTCGCGCTCGGGGATGATGGGGATGCTGCAGTCCAGGGCGCGAGTGACCTGGCGGAATTGGGGCGGACGATCCTGGCCCGACTTCTCCTGGGCCCCCGACTCCTGGGCGGATCCACAGCTCACGGCCCCCACCACGCTCAGGACCGACAGGGCGGCGGTCAACAGGCGCGGAACAGGCAAGAAGGCTTTCATGACTCCTCCACACATTAGGAAGTTCGCCTGCCTGATGAAGCCATACTGGAAAATTACAGGCAGCGAAGTGTGGCGGTATTAGCAGATTACTCTGACATGTCTGTAACGAATCCCCGACAAACGTTTATTTCAGGACGCCAATCCCCCCCCAAGAGCTGTAGGTTATGGTGATACAATGTGCGCCAAAGGAGCTCTGACGCGTCGCATCTCTCGCGCCGCCATGCCTGCGGCTAGTTGGACTGGATGGCCCAGACCGGGTTGGTGAGCGCGTAGCGTGACACGCACAGGCCGCGCCGGATCTCCTCGGCGCGCGCGGCGGCATCGGACGAGCTGCAGAGCGAGCTCGTCGGACGGGTGCGAGCGAACGCACGCACGTAGAAGCGCTCGCCCCGGCTGCCGTCTCCGATGGGGAAGGCGTTCAGGTCGAGGACGAGCTGCTGCGCTCCGGCCAGCGTCGCGGGCGAGAGGCGGAGCGACACGCTCGCATCCGGCGTCCAGTAGCCATCCTGGAGCGGCTGAGGCCCCGTGGCTCCCGGCGTCACGGGCGTGCCCGGCCTGGCCCCCGCCGTGCGCACGCCATGGGAAGGCGGCGCGTACGTCTTCGCGGCGGCGCAGTTCCCCCCGCTGCAGGGGAAGCTCCCCGACTTGTACACCCCCACGTAGAGATCGATCTGCTCCACCACCCCGAACTCGCTGCTGGACTGCCACTCCACGACCAGGGGCAGCGCGGCCCCGGGGCTGATCGACAGCACGCCGCCCATGCCGGTGTCGCCCGCGTCGATCTGGTTGTTGGCATTGCGATCGATCGCGATGCGCAGCGCGGGGCCGTCCGTCACGGTGAAGCGGCCCTCGCGCAGGGCGTCGAAGACCAGGCCCTGGCGGGTGGGCTGGCTGGGAGAAGTCAGGACGCCGGTCTGCACGAGGTTGCGCACCTTCCCCAGGGCGTCATCCGTCACCCGGTCGGTCTTGATGGCGTAGCCCTCGCGCCGGTAGTTGAAGTCCCCGTGCGCGTCCGAGCCGCCCGCGACGAAGAACCTGCGCGGCTGGCCGGGGGCGAGCCAGGAGAGGCCGGAGGTCCGAGAGGGGTCCAGCCCCATGAGCAGCATCCGGTCCCAGAGCGCGCCGCCATGGTGGAGCATCCACTCCACGGAGTCCGAGGTCGCCTCCCACCGCCAGTCATAGACGTCCGCCATGGCCGTGCTGTGCCGGAACTCGAAGGACTCGTTGTCCATCCCGTAGTCATGGCCGGGCGTTCCGTATCCCCACAGATCGCGATCATAGCCATACTCGTAGAGGGTCTCGTTCCCGTCCGAGCTGGAGCTGTACAGGCGCGTGTTCTCGTTCCAGAACTGCAACCCGACGATGGCCTGCTGCGCGAAGGCCTGGTCGAGCTGGCGCGGCGAGTACGGGACCATGCCCGGCCCGATGCCTCCCCCGCCACCGGAGAGCGGGTGGGCCAGGAACGCAATCCCCCCCTTGGTCGCGATCTCCTGGGCCATCGGGGGGCTGGCCCCATAGTTCAGCGCGAGCGAGCGCGTCCCGCCGCCATACTTCGAGGTGGCGCTGGAGACGAACTCGCTGCCGGTGTTCGTCCTCGGCAGGTAGATCAGGTGCTGGCGCCCGGCGAAGTACTCGTCCAGGGCCTGCGCATCCTTGACGAGGTACCCGGAGAACCCCCCGCCGATGGGAGCGAACAGCTGGGACTCGTCACACTCTGGCGTGTACGGGATGCCACGCTCGCACATCCCATGCAGATCGAACTGGAGCCCGTTGCCGAAGGGGACCTGCCACTGGCTGACGTTGGAGGAGTACGGCAAGGGCGGCTTGGAGTCGAGCTCGGGCATCACGTCGACCTCGCCCCCGACGAACAGCGTGGGGTAGGCCGTGGTCCTGAGGGGCTCCAGATCGTGGTGGTTGCTCAGGATGCGGTTCACGAGCAGCGCATGGTCCTTGAAGCGCGTCGCGGACATGTCCCGCAGCCCTTGGATGATCGTGCCGTTGTCGTAGAGGCAGATGCCAAAGGGGTTGAGGCCGTCCCAGCAGAACTCCCAGTCGATCCGCATGTCGGCCACCATGCGAGTGTCGGAGGCGTGCTCGGTGGCGAAGGCGAAGTCGAGCCCCATGGCGCTCATCGCCTGCACCACGCCCCGGTAGCTGTACCCCACCTCCCCCTCGTTATCCGTCCCCTGCGAGTGGTAGTGCAGGTCGCCATAGGTCCAGTCATCGCCGAACCGGGGCAACGGCTGCGGCGCGAAGTAGACGCTCGACCAGTTGGTGAACAGCACCCGCTCGGAGACGTTGCTGCAAGGCACGCCATACTTGGACACGGCCAGCCTGAACCTCATCGTCCGCCGCGCCCCCGGCTGCGTGAAGGCCGCCCTGTGATGGACCAGGCCGTGCCACTCGGTGGTCACCGCGGGGGCCGTCATCCTCGTGCTGCACTCGCCCAGGTAGGGCCGGCAGTAGCCACGCCAGGGCGGGAGCGCCGTCGACACGTCCCAGTACGAGCGGTTGGTGACGGCCGTCAGGGTGGTGTCGCTGTTGGTGGTGTTGCTGGTGCTCCCCGTCAGCTCCACCTGCTTGAACTGGCTCACGGGGTAGGCCACCTGGGCGAGCACGCCGCCAGCCGTGTCGTACTCGGTGACCTCCAGCTGGCAGACGTCCCCCAGCCACCCGGACGAGTCCTCCGCGTACGAGAAGTCCTCGTCGAAGAGGGACACCTGGATGGGGACGGGGGGATAGGAATAGCTCCCCGCCGAGCCGCGTGGCTCGATGCGCCAGGGCGCGTCCACCGCATACTCGATGGAGCCATCCATGCCGGTGAGCCTGGGGGCCGCGGTCTCGAGCGCGGGCGGCTCCTCGGCAGGCTCGCCGGGCGGCTGGCACCCCAGCATGGCCAGGGTGAACATTCTCGCGACGAGCTCGAGGCCTCTTCTGGACGTGTTCATGGCGGCCGGCTTTTCCGCCAACCCGCGAAAGAAGACAAGCCAGGAATTTCAGATGCTACTGGGGCTGGGGGCACTCCACGTCCGGGCAGATCGAACCGCTCGGGCAGTTGCAGGGGTCCACCGTCAGGCTCGCGACGTTGATGGTGGTCAGCGGCGTGAAGCCTCCGAACCACACCACCGCCTCCTGCAGCATCCGCCACTGGAAGGCGTACTGGCCGGGCGTGGTGGGGGCCGTGAGGGTGAAGGTGAACGTCTTCTGCTGGCCCTGGTGGATGACTTCATTGGCCCCCAGGAGCACGCGCGACACGCCCCAGGTGGTGTTGTCCTGAGGGGCCTGGGAGCCCAGCTTGAAGGACTTGCCCGCCGTCCACGCGTGCGTGCCGGTGTTCTTCATCGTGATGGAGACGGTGAAGGAGCGGCCCGCGAGCACGGTCGTCGGCACGGACTGGCTGACGAAGCCCGCGTTGCGCACCGGCGTGTCGAGGTAGCTCGCGAGCACCTGC
Source organism: Myxococcaceae bacterium (assembly GCA_016926755.1). Taxonomy (GTDB): domain Bacteria; phylum Myxococcota; class Myxococcia; order Myxococcales; family Myxococcaceae; genus Hyalangium. Next base: position 38,347 of record JAFGNZ010000374.1, read on the forward strand.
TGGCGGTGCGGCAGGAAGGTGCCGGTGAGCGCCGGCGAGATGCGGAAGCGCTCGCCGTCCGGCCCTGCCTCGGTGAACTCCGAGCTGTGGACGAAGCCCGCCGAGGACGGGAACGTGAGGCCCCCCCCGAGCGGGGCCCCGTTGCTGCGCTGGTGGCACCCGCCGCAGGACTGGGCCTGCGCGCGGGCGACGATCTGATCCGGCGTCAGCGTGCTGCCAATCGCGGTGAGCTTGCTCTGGATGTTGGTGCGGAAGGTGCTGGCCCCCGCCCCGAACTGGGCCACGTAGTCATCCGGCACGCCGCCGCTCTGCGCGTCGCTCTGGCCGCTGTTGAACGAGTCCGGCACCGCGTAGCTGAAGGTGTTGATGTTGTTCACCGCCAGGCTCGCCACCTGCGTCAGGAAGTGGCTCTGGAACTGGGCGGCCCGCGTGTCCGCCGAGCTCGGGTTGAACAGCCCGCCGAACGGGTTCGTCTTCACCGTCACCGGAACGAACTTCAGGATGCAGCCGCTGGTCCCGCAGGTGCGCTGCGTCTTGAACTCGTGCAGCATCCACGGGCCACCGCGGAACTGGTTGGTGCGCACCTGGCCGGTGTTGCCCGTGCGGTTGCCATAGTTGTCGAAGTGGACCACCGGCATGGAGAGGATCTGGTTGGTGGAGACGTCCCGGCCCTCGAAGTAGAACGCCCGGAGCTTGGTCGCGCGCGACGTCACGCTGGTGTCATCCGACAGGTTGCGCCAGAAGTTGGCGATGGGCCGGCAGCCCTCGATGCCGAGCGTCGGCTGCGGGTTGGGCAGCACCGCCTCGAAGATGATGAAGTTGCGCCCGCCGCCCGAGCGCTTGGCGTAGACGATGCGGTACTCGCCACAGTTCGCGCCGTCCACCGGCGCCAGATCAAAGCGGTTGTACAGGCCCACCGCCTCGTAGGTGGCCATCGTCGCCGGCGTGGTGTCCACCGCCTCCGCGCCCTCCGCGGGGCGGCACACGTAGGGGAAGCCATTGAGCTGCCCGATGTTGTCCGAGCAGTGGGCGTAGTTCGTCACCAGGTGCAGATCGCCCTGCCCGGGCGCCGCGTTCTGGGTGTCCCAGAGCTGCCGGAAGAGCTGGGTGCTGGTGAAGCCCGTCGTCCCGTTCTGCGTCGCGAGCTGGTTGAACACCGCCTGCAGCGGGAAGCTGGCCAGGATGGTCCGGTCCGTCACCGCCAGCGTCTTGCGCGCATCAATCACGCCCACGAACGCCGACAGCGTCCTCTCATTGAACTCGGGAGCGATTCCGATGCCCGCGCGCTCCGAGTGAGGCGTCGCCTCCTGGGGGGCCACGGGCTGCGTCTCCTCGGCGGAAGGAGCCTCCACTCCGCACGCCGCCAGCCCGGTGATGAAGAACGCCGCACACAACGACCTGAATAGTCTCTGTACCACGTGTCTCTCCCTCTGATGTAGGCAGAAGGGGCCTGTCTCCCCCTCCCCTGCGTGTCGTCCGGGTGCGTAAGTCCTCGGAACCAATGCCCTTTGCACCAGTCCCGTCAGGCCCGGTTATTTCTGCGAGTTCCAATTTATCGGCGATTTCATGACAATGTTTCCGGAAAAAACCAACAGGGCTGGATTTTTGGCGGTGAGCGCAAGCTCCGCTCCTTCTTCGGCTCCTGCCTCGCCGCCTCGCGCGTTCCGTCACCCGTCACTTGGGGCGACCAGAATTGTCACTCCAGGGCATGGTGCGCGGAAGGAAGTCCCCAGACTCCGCGGGTCTGGCCTGCACCGGGTGAGTGGCACAGGCGCTGCTTTGGCTGCGCCGCACGGTCCCCCACACGCCATGCATTCCCAACGGAGCCCTCGCTCCGTGCAGGAGGCGTGTGTCCCGCGGGGCCGTGAACCCGAAGAGGAGCCTCGTCGGTGCGGACGGAACCCTGTGGCAGTGGTTCGGATACGGGCCCGGCTCGGCCCCACCCACGCCGGTGGAGGGCATGACGAACGTGGTGGCGGTGGCGCATACGGAGGGGGGCACACTTCACGTGGTGCGCGCGGACGGCACCGTCTGGAGCAAGGGCTTCAACTCCTTCGGTGTGCTCGGCGTGCCGGACGTGACCAGGGCCGAGGACTGGACGCAGGTGCCGGGGCTGACGGACGCCGTGTCCCTCGCGAGGGCCTCCATGGAGTCGCGCGCGTTGGCCCTCCGCGCGAACGGCACCGCGGTGAGCTGGGGCAACAACTTCAACGGTTCAATCGGTGATGGCATCTCCTCGGTGCATCTCACGCCCACGCGCGTGCTGCTGCCCTGCCGGCTGTTGGCGGCGCCCTCTTGGGAGGAGGCGCATGAGGGGGATGAGGGCCCTGTTGAAGAGGCCCGCCGGTGCAGAGCGGCACAGGAAGGCCACTGACGGGAGCCTCCCGGGCTGTACGCGCCGAGCCGGTGTAGCGGCCGTGCAGCCCTTCAAGCTCCGGCCTCACGTCAGCGCCGTGGGGCCTTGCCCACTCCGGCTCCTCCCACCACCGTGAGGAGGAGACTGGCAAGAGCAAGGAGAGCCCATGGCCCCTCCCACGGAGACGCTTGACTCCACGGCCGCTTCCCGCGCAGTGGCCCCGGCATTGCCGCCCCCGCTCGCTCAGGAGCAGGCCCCGGAGAAGATGGCCCCGCTGGATATGGTACGGGCCTCGGCGGTGACCATCGGGCCCTCCCTCGTGCTCCACCTCCTGTGGTTCACCAGCGTGCTGGCCACCTCGCTCCTCGCCCTCGGACCGCCCAGGCACAGGCGACTGTTCCAGCTCCGTATGCTGGCCGGCGTGGGAGCGCTGACTCCCTGGGCCTATCTGCTGGCCATCCGGCGCCGGCTCCAGAGCTGGGGCGCCACCCGTGACGAGGTATGCCGGCGCCTCCCCGGTGACGAGGTGGTACCTCACGCCATGTCCGAGAGCACCCGGGCCATCACCATCCAGGCCCCTGTCACGGCCGTCTGGCCCTGGCTGGTGCAGCTCGGGTACGGGCGCGGCGGCTTCTACAGCTACGACTTCCTCGATGCCCTCGCGGGAGTGGCCTCCTTCCACGGAGGCAGCCGCCGCCCCCTGGAGCGCATCGTCCCCGAGCTCCAGCACCTGGCCGTGGGCGACAAGACGGTACGACTGGCGCCCTGGAGCGACGTCGCCGAGCTGGAGGTCGCCGCCATCGAGCCGCGGCGGCTGCTGGCCTTCCGCATGGGCCCCGACGTGAGCTGTGCGTACATCCTGGAGGCGAGGGGCGAGCGCACCACCCGGCTCCTCATCCGCTGGCGCTTCAACTTCGACTTGCGCCAGTGGGGCTCGCGCCTCGCCCTCCAGCTCATCGAGGTGCCCCACCCCCTCATGGAGCGCAAGCAACTGCTCGGCATCAAGGCCCGGGCCGAGCGGCTGGCCCGCGAGCGGCAGCGGCGGCCCCAATGACACTCCTCCTTGCACGAATGGACTGAACCGGCCAGGGGAGGTGACAAGCCACTCAGGCGCCTTCCCCGACCGTTCGCCCGCTGCGTCGAGGTCCCACCCCCGGAGCGTGCGCATGCTGTCGGCGTTCCACGTCGCGAATCCGACGAGAGGCATGCGCCATGTCGACACTCAACCCCTCCTTCCCCTCCCCAAGCGAGGCGCTGCCCCAGGCGGTGCCTCCCACGTCGTGGCTGCCCCGGGTGCGCGCGCCGCGCCCTTTGCTCGTGGCGGCGCTGGTCGTAGGCATCTTCGCGGAGCTGCTCCTGGACATGCCGCGCTGGGGCGTGTCCTTCCCCCTGGTCATCATGACGCTGCTGGGCGCGCTCCTGATGCTGGGCGGCCGAGAGGGCTGGCAGCGCGCCCGGCCCAATGCCTGGCTCGCGGTGCCGCTGCTCGTCTTCTCCGGCTTCGTGGCGGTGCGCGCGAGCCCCTGGCTGAGGGTGCTCAACGTGCTGACCTCGGGCGTGCTGCTGATGCTGCTCGCCCACTTCTGGGCCGCGGGCCGGGTGCAGCGGCTGGGCCTGGGCGGCTACCCCCTCACCGTCCTCGTCTCCGCGCTGCAGGGCTTGCGCTACCCGCCGGCGCTGGTTCGCGACACCGTGGATCTGCGCGCCGCTCGGCGGCAGGTGCCGCGCCTGGTGCCCTTCGCCCGTGGACTGCTGTTCGCGCTGCCCGTGCTCGGGGTGTTCGCCGTGCTGCTCAAGTCCGCCGATGTGGCCTTCGCCTCGGCGGTGGACCGCGTGCTGTCGGTGCAGCTGGGGACTCTGTTCGCGGACGCCTTCACCCGCACGGCGGGCTCGGTGTTCTGCGCGTGCGTGGCGGCGGGGATCCTGGGCCACGCGCTGCGCAGGCGCTCGGCGAGCGAGCGGGGTGAGCTGGAGGAGACTCCCGCGAAGCCGAGGCTGGGGATCATCGAGGCGCTGGTGCTCGTCCTCTCGGTGGATGCGCTCTTCCTCGTCTTCGCCGGCTTCCAGGTCGCCTACCTCTTCATCGGCGGGGCCACCTCACCGGCCCCCGGCTTCAGCTATGCGGAGTACGCGCGCCACGGGTTCTTCCAGCTGGTGTGGGTGTCCGGGCTGACGCTGGCGCTCATCGTGGCGCTGGCGCGGTGGACGCGCCGCGAGTCCCGCGGTGCCGAGCTCGCCTTCCGCATCGGGACCACGGGCACGGTGGCGCTGAGCCTGGTCATCCTCGCCTCGGCCATGAAGCGCATGGCCTTCTACGAGGCGGCCTTCGGCTACACCCACCTGCGCCTCTACACCCACGTGTTCATGTACGCGCTGGGCGCCGTGCTGAGCTGGCGCGCGGTGACGCTGTGGTGGCGGTCGGAGCGGTTCGCCATGGGCGCGTTCCTCACGGCGCTGGGCTCGGTGCTGGCGATCAACCTGGTCAACCCGGACGCGTTCATCGCCCGGAGCAACATTCAGCTCCACGCGGGCACGGGCAGCCTCGACGCGGAGTACCTGTACCAGCTCTCCGCGGACGCGGTGCCTGAGCTGGTCGCGGGCCTCGCCCCGACAGACTCAGCCCGCAAGGAGTGGGTGATGAGCCACTTCAGCCAGCACGTGGGGGGAGAGCGGAGCTGGGCCGAGTGGAACCTCGCCGAGTGGCGAGCGCGGCGGGCCCTCGAGGGCGCGAGCCATCTCGTCCCCTAGTACGACCTCATGCGTTCCCCTCGCCCGGCTCGGGGCCTTCACACCACGAAGAGCACGGGGATGTGGTCGGACATGATCACATCGGTTACCACCGACCCGCCGACACCGGGTGCGGCCGACCTCACCGCGTAGTCCTTCTCCGTCCTCTGCCCTTGGCCACCCACGTGGGTGAAGCTGTTCGGCGGACAGAGCGCCCATCTGTTGGCGTCGGCGTCATTGGGCCTGAAGCCGGGAAAGGTCCCGTCGGGAGGGCGGTTGAAATCGCCTGCCACCACCCAGGATGGCGCGGCGTTGTTGTTATTGTTGTTGTTGTTGGCGGCTTGGACCACCGCCTGCAGCAGCCCGCGAGTATCCGCGCCGCCCGGGCTGATGGCGTGGATGCTGAACACGGTCGTGTTTCCGAAGGACGCGCCGACGACCGATCTCCAGCTGATATGGGTCAGCGAGCTCAGCAGCTGCGGGTTCCCCGGCTGAGCCCGGGAGACAATGGCCATGTTGCAACGCTCGGTGGGCCTGTGGTTCGGCGTATAGAACACAATATGCAGCAGCTCGTCCGAGCGTCCCTGGGCGCGGCCCCAGGTATAGCGGTGCAGGCCCCCCCCCAGGTTGGCCTGGAGCTGTGCCGACCCAGGGACGGCACCGCACTCCTGCAGGCAGATGACGTCGGCGCCCATCCTGAACAGGCCCCGCACGCCCGAGGTCCACTTGCTGTCGTCCTGCGAGAAGGACCCTTGCATATTCCAGGTGATCAGATTCATGGCTTTCTCCTGCCGTGCTCAGAGTCGTTAGAACCAGTTGTTCGGGTTGAGCTTGTCGCCGGCCCAGTCGAAGACGCTCTTCATGGCGCCCTCGATCTGCTTGGTGGAGTAGCCCGCGGCCTTCAGCGCCTTGTTGACGGTCTTGTCTCCGAAGTCCAAGGAGTCCTTCATGAACTCCGCGGCGTCCTTGGCCTTCCAGTCGTAGACATCCTTGAGCACGTCCGCGATGGCGTCGGCGCTGTAGCCCGCCGCCTTGAGCGCCTTGGAGCTCTGTTTGGCGCCCCAGCCGTAGACCTTGTTGAGGCTGCCGGCCACGTCCTTGGCGGCGTAGCCCGCGCCCCTCAACAAGGTGGCGGCCTCGTTCCCGCCCTTGCCCAGGACCGTCTGGAGCGCCTTCGTCACCTCCTCCGCCTTGTAGGCCGCCTTGTTCAGGCTGATCGCCACGGCCTGGGCGCCCTGGCCGAACTCCTTCGTGAGCGTGGTCGCGACCTGATTCACCTCGCCGATCCCCTGCATGATCCCCTTGCGGGCCCACTCCAGCCACTGGTGCGCGTCGCTCAGGAACTTGCGCAGGGCCTGCTTCACCTCCCGGACGACCAGGTCCTTCAGCGAGGCCAGGTCCTCCTTCCCGATCTCCAAACGGAGGGACGGCAGCTTCAGCTTCGCGTCCTGGAACTCGAACCTGCCGGAGAGGAAGGCAGAGGCGATCCCGTTCTGGAAGGCCACCTCGATCTCGACATCCACGCGCGTGTCGACCCGGACCTTGCCGAGAGGGCCCAGGTCGATCGTCTCATCCAGGTCGAGCTTCGCCACCCCGTGACCCTTGAGCTGCTTCAGGCTGTCGATGGCCACCGAGATGTCGACCCGGTCGTTCCGTGACAGCGTCGTGTTCAGGTTGAAGTGGACGCCGTTCTTCGTCAGGCTGAGGTACGTCCAGGCGGAGAGGCCGAGCAGGTCCACCTTCCCGGAGACGAGCACGTGCGGCGAGCGGAGCTTCGGATCCGTCTGCGCCGGCTGGCTGATCGTCGCCAGCGACACGATGGCGCCCCCGTTCTCCCCCTTGCCCGTGAGGGTGAAGAAGTCCTTGCTGTAGATCGTGATCGGCGTGAGCGTGCCCTGGCCGGTGATCCCCTGGTTCGGGCTGATGTCCACCTGCACCGTCGCCCTCTCACCGAGCAGCTCCACCGCACCGGCCGCCCGGAAGCCCTGCGGGAAGCGGAGCTGGCCGATATAGGTGTCGGACGGTGCCACGTAGACCTGCGGCTGGAGCGCTACGCGGAGCTGATCCTTGCTCCTGTCGATCGAGTAGTGCTTCATCGTCCGCAGATCGGTCAGGCGCCAGGCGCTCTTCGCCTTCTGCACGACGAGCAGCACCTGCTCCGGGGCGCTGGGGATCGTCACGCGCCCGTACTGCAGGAAGGCTGCGGCGACCTGATCGATCTGGAGGTTGTCCAGCGCGTCGGCCACGGTGCCCGGCACGGTGAACTCCTGGATCCCCGTGAGCTTGATCGTCTTGAAGATGTCCTGCAGCTCGGCTGGGATCGTGCTCTTGCCCAGCACCTGGGTGATGTCACTCAGGGTGATCGCCCCCAGCGAGCCCGCCATCATGCTCCTGGCCGGGTTGGTCGAGTCGAAGAAGAGCGCCACGGAGCTGTCGAAGGCCGCGCTGTCAATGGTCGCGGCGATGCCCAGGCTCGGGATGGCCTCGAAGCTGATGCCCGCCACCAGGGCCAGGTTGCTGAGCTTGATGCCCTCGAACTCGACCGTGCCGCGCATCGTCCCCGAGAGCAGCGCGCCGTTCGCCACGAAGAGCATGCTGGAGTCGAAGTCCAGTGGACGGCCCTGGATGCGGGTGCTCACCTTGCCCAGGAGAAACAGCGCCGGCTGGCCTCCCTGGAGCATCGCGCCGAACTGCCCGGTGAGCGATGTGGCGTCGTTGATGCGCGCCGAGCAGCTCACCATCACCTTGGAGTCCTTGGCGGGGTTGACGCCCACCTGCAGGACGGCGCCGATGGTGGCGTCCACCGAGAACCCGAGGAACCGGGCCAGGAGCTCCTGGTGCTTCGAGCCACCGAGGCGCAGCTCGGCGTAGGCGTTGAACCCCGCCACGACGCCTCCCCCCGGCTGGCCCGGCAGCGTGATCGCGCCGGGCGGCAGGCGCGGGTTGTTGAAGGCAGCCATGTCCGGGAAGCGGAAGTCGGGCGCGTTGAGCGACGACACGACCATCGTCAGCTTCTGCAGGCGGAAGACGCTCTCGAGCGCCGCCAGCGCGCCCAGTCCGGGCAGCCGCGACAGGCGAGGGTCCGTGAGGCTCAGTCCGACGGCGCACCCCCACTGGCCCGACTTGCTGCACTGGAGCGCCAGCGTGCCGAAGTCCTCCACCTCTGTCGCCAGCGAGAAGGTCCACGCGCCCGCCTTCTGCTGGATGAGCACGGACGAGTTGCTCAGGGCGATATCGAAGCCACCCGGCAGCCTCGGCCGTTCGTCACTCAGCATGCCGAGCAACTGGGTGAGCGAGAAGGCCGGCAGGGTACTGCGGAGGACGAAGTTGCCGGGCAGATCGTACTTGACCGCCAGGGTGACGCCGCCTCCCATGTCGATGGAGCCGCCGAAGGAGCCGGTGGTCGAGCTCGGCTGGCCCGCTCCGCCCGACGCATGGTTCAGCGACAGCGCGACGTCCTGGATGGTGAAGCCCGCGGGGCCGACGTCCACCTTCCACGGCGGATTCTGGGCCATCATCGCCGAGAAGCTGTAGGACTGCCCCGGCCGCGCGCTCAGCAACACCTGCTGGATCGACAGATCGGAAGGAGGCGGCACGTCCGGGAGGACCTCGTTCATCAGCTGGTTCAGCGGGAGGCTGGCCCCCTCCTCGAGCCGCGCGAAGACCGAGAAGTCCGGGAAGCTGGTGACGACCTGCAGCGGAGCCCCCGCCAGCTCCATCTTCCCGATCAGCGCCACGGACACGGAGCGCTGGCCGGGCCCGAAGGGATTGCGGAGGGTGAAGCGCGCGGACAGGCCCTGCACCTCCAGCTCATTGGGAATCACCGTCCAGTGGAGATCCTGCAAGCCGACCGTGAACTCGACGCTGCCGATCTGAAGGGTGTTGGTGCCCACGAGCGACATCGATGTGGAGATCCGCTGGAGCTCGATCTGGCTGAGCGTCTCCACGGCCTGCTGGAGCTCCTCCGGCAAGGCCGCGAGCAGATCGTCCGCGCCCGCCGCGTCCACGAGGCTGGACAGGCCCTTCAGGGACACGCCCTCGAACACGCCCGTCAGCGTGGCGCTCTTGAGGCCCAGCGGGATCTTCGCGGTCATCTGGACCGAGACTCCGGCGCTCGGGATGTCGAGCTCGCCGGTGTAGGCCATGACCGGCGCGTAGTCCGGGTTCGCGTCCAGCCACGACTGCTTCGTCGGGCTGTAGAGCCGGACGGAGGCGTTCTTGAGCTTCATCGGCCCGAGGCCGATGTCGGTCCCGAGCGCCGCCTGGAGCTGGATGCCCGGCACCGACGGGAGCTGCCACGGCAGGGTGTTGGGGGGCAGCGGGGTGGTGACGTCGGTGGGCTTGGGAAGGCGGATCTGACCGTGGACGACGAGCGGCCGCGCCTCCTGGAAGGTGCTCACCAAGATGCCGAGCACGTCCGTGGGCATCATCCGGCCCACGAAGTTGATCCCGGGCTTCAGCTCGACCTGGAAAGCCGGCTCGGTCTGCGCGTCCGTCGTGACGATGAAGTGCGCGTCACTCAAGGAGAGGCGATCGAGCGCCGAGCCCTGGAGCGGGCTGCCCAGCAGCAGGCTGTAGTCCACCGACATGGGCAGCTCCGGGAAGCTGGTGGAGAACAGCCACCGGTTCGCCGCGGTGGCCAGGCCGATCAGCGTGTAGTCCAGTGTGGCGACAACATCGCCCTGAGCATCCAGCGAGAAGCGCGCCACCACGGGCAGGTTGTTGACCTGCATGTAGGGCGCGGTGCCTTGGATGACGATCTGATCGGGTCCGTCCCCCGGACCGGGCGAGGCCTGGGTGATCTCGAGGGGCTGATTGCCGTAGCAGCTCGAGAACAGGGTCTGGAGCTTCGGTGAATTCAGGCTGGTGGAGTGGAGCGTGACGCTCCCGTTCCGGATCCTGAGGGCATCGCGCAGCTGGGTGATGTTCATGTAGGCCTTCCTCCGTCTACCGGTGTCGGGGAGGTAGACGAAGCTCGGCGCAAACGTGAAATTTCGCGTGAAGGTGGGTTGGCCGAGAGGGGGCGGAGCGTGATTTGACTACGCTCATGCTTCCTCGATCCTACCCCTGTCTGAAGGAGCTCGCGCCGTGAACGGAGGACACTGGGTGCTGGCCAGCCGCCGCGTCGTCACCGACAGCGGCGTGCGCGAGGCCGCGGTCGTCATACGTGACGGAAAGCTGGAGGAGGTGCTGCCCGACGGCAGGACTCCCGCGGGCCTCCCGGTGATGGACGTGGGCAGCAAGGTGGTGATGCCCGGCGTGGTGGACTGCCACGCCCACATCAACGAGCCCGGCCGCACCGAGTGGGAGGGCTTCGAGACGGCCACGCGCGCCGCGGCCGCCGGCGGCATCACCACCGTGGTGGACATGCCGCTCAACTCCATCCCCGCCACCACCACGCTTCAGGCCCTGCGCACCAAGGCCGCCGCCGCCGAGGGCCGCTGCGCCATCGACTACGGCTTCTGGGGCGGCGTCATCCCCGGCAACGCGGGCGAGCTGGAGGGCATGGTCGACGCCGGCGTCATGGGCTTCAAGTGCTTCCTGATCCACTCGGGCGTGGACGAGTTCCCCCACGTCACCCGCGAGGACCTCGAGCACGCCATGCCCATCCTCGCCCGGCGCGGGGTGCCCCTCATCGTCCACGCGGAGCTCACCGAGCACGAGCGCCCACCCCAGGGCGACACCCGCACCTACCGCAGCTACCTGGAGTCCCGCCCGCGCCGCTGGGAGGATGACGCCATCCGGATGATGGTGGAGCTGTGCCGCAAGCACGGCGGCCGCGTCCACATCGTCCACCTCTCCTCCTCGGACGCGCTGAAGGACATCGCCGCGGCGAAGCGCGAGGGCCTGCCCCTCTCCGTGGAGACGTGCCCGCACTACCTCACCTTCGACGCGGAGCACATCCCCGACGGCGCCACCCACCTCAAGTGCGCCCCGCCCATCCGCGAGGCGGAGAACCGCGAGGCGCTGTGGGCCGGGCTGGCGCGCGGCGACATCGACATGGTGGTGTCGGACCACTCCCCTTGCACGCCCGCCCTCAAGCACCTGGAGCGTGGAGACTTCGCCGCGGCGTGGGGTGGCATCGCCTCGCTCCAGTTCAGCCTGCCCGCGGTGTGGACGGGGATGCGCGCGCGTGGGCATGGGCTGGAGCAGCTCGTCCTGTGGATGTGCCGCAACCCCGCCCGGCTCATCGGCCTGGAGGGCGTGAAGGGCACCCTGGCCCCCGGCGCGGACGCGGATCTCCTCGTCTTCGATCCGGACGCCACCTTCACCCCGGCGGAGACGGACGTGCTCCACCGCCACCGGCTCACGCCCTACACGGGCCGTGCGCTCCTGGGGGTGGTGGAGCGCACGTACGTACGAGGCGTTCCCGTGTTCACAAGAGGTGAATCCGCCCCCCGGCCGGCTGGCCATCCGGTGCGACGTCCTGGCGCGGCGCGCACGGTGGCGTAAGGTATTCCGCAGGAGGAGTCCCCATGCAGACCCCCGAGGAAGGCAAGGTCCGCGTCGCCTTCGCCGAGCTCATCGACCTCGCCGCCGAGAAGGTGGGCGGCCGGGCCCTCATCGCCAATGACGAGTTCTTCGCGCCCAAGGAGAACCTGCTCAAGCCGGGGCGCGGCGTCTTCATCCCGGACAAGTACACGGAGTTCGGCAAGTGGATGGATGGCTGGGAGACACGGCGCAAGCGCGTGCCCGGCTACGACTGGTGCATCCTCCAGCTGGGCCTGCCGGGCGTCATCCGCGGGGTGAACGTGGACACCCACCACTTCCTCGGCAACTTCCCCGAGTACGCCTCCGTGGATGGCCTGGAGGCGCAGGGCGCGCCCACGCCCGAGTCGCTCACCGAGGCGGCGTGGACGGAGCTCATCCCGAAGACGAAGCTGGTCGGCGGCACGCAGAACTACATGCCCGTCTCCAGCGAGCGGCGGTGGACGCACGTGCGGCTCAACATCTACCCGGACGGCGGCGTGGCGCGCTTCCGCGTGCACGGCGTGGTGAAGCCGGACCTGGCGAAGCTGCGCTCGGGCGAGCTGGTGGATCTGGCGGCGGCGGAGAACGGCGGCATCGTCGTCACCACCAATGACGCCTTCTTCGGGCCCAAGGACAACCTCATCCTCCCCGGCCGTGCGGCCACCATGGGCGAGGGCTGGGAGACGCGGCGCAAGCGCGTGCCGGGCTTCGACTGGATCGTCGTGAAGCTGGCGGTGCCGGGCACCGTGCACAAGGTGGAGGTGGACACCCACCACTTCAAGGGCAACTACCCGGACACCTGCTCGCTCGAGGGCTGCTTCCTGAAAGAGGACCTGCTGGACTTCGCCAACGCGAAGGACATCGCCTGGCAGGAGATCCTCCCGCGCACGAAGCTGCAGCCGAGCCACCAGCACTTCTACGAGAGCGAGCTGCGCGCCGCGGGGCCCTTCACCCACGTGCGCCTCAACATCTTCCCGGACGGAGGGGTCAGCCGGCTCCGGGTCCACGGGCGCCCCACGTGAGCAAGCTCGATTGGCTCAACGGCCTGCCCCTGGGGGAGGCCAAGGCGGAGTTCATGCGCTGCTGCGGCTCCACCCGCTGGGCGGAGGGGATGGCGCGCGCGCGCCCCTTCAAGAGCGAGGCCTCGGTGTACGCGGAGGCCGGCTGGCTCTGGTCGCAGACGGGACCGGACGACTGGAAGGAGGCCATCACGCATCACCCGCGCATTGGAGATGTGTCCAAGCTGCGCGAGCGCTTCAAGGCCACGGGGGCCTGGTCCGAGCAGGAGCAGAAGGGCGTGGAGGGCGCGGGCGAGCAGGTGCTGCACGCGCTGGCCGAGGCCAACCGCAAGTACGAGGAGCGCTTCGGCTTCATCTTCCTGATCTGCGCCACGGGCAAGAGCGCACAGGAGATCCTCGAGCAGCTCAAGGAGCGCATGAACAACCCGCCGGCGCTGGAGCTGCGCATCGCGGCCGGCGAGCAGGCCCTGATCACCCGCCTTCGTCTGGAGAAGCTCCTCTCGTCCCCATGAGCACCCTGTCCACCCATGTCCTCGACACGCAGTGGGGCCGCCCGGCGGCCGGAGTCCCCATCACCCTGGAGGCGCAGGAGGGGAGCGGCGGCTGGCGCGAGTTGGCACGCGGCACCACCAACTCGGATGGCCGGGTGCGGGACTTCCTGCCCGCGGGCAGCAGGCTGGAGCCTGGCACCTACCGGATGACATTCGACACGGCGGAGTACTTCCGGGCGCACTCGCTCAAGGGCTTCTATCCGTACGTCTCGGTGGTGTTCGAGATCGCCGCCACGGACGAGCACTACCACGTGCCGCTGCTGCTGAGCCCCTTCGGTTACTCCACCTACCGGGGCAGCTGAGCCCCCCTGCCTATGAAAGCGAAGCTCTCGTCCCGCATCTTCGCCGCGCGCGCGGACCTGGCGCTGGCCAACCAGGAGTACACCCGGGTCTGGCCGGGCGACTCCCCCCGAAGGCAGCCGGTGCACACCGTGTATGGGGGTGCCCAGCTCTTCAAGGCGGAGACGGCGCGGAAGATGGGGCAGGTGGCGCTGGCGACGCTGCGCGAGTACGCGCCGGACGCGAAGGCGCTCGCCGGGTGCCTGGAGCTGCCCCAGCGCGGCGGCTTCGCGAAGCGCGTGTACGAGCGCGTGGTGGCCAAGCTCGAGCGCGAGGCGGTGGAGGACTTCCGGATCGACTTCGAGGATGGCTACGGGTACCGGCCGGACGCGGAGGAGGACGGGCACGCGGTGTCCACCGCGGAGCAGGTGGCGAAGGGGATGGCGGAGGGCACGCTGCCGCCGTTCATCGGCATCCGCATCAAGTCCCTCTCCGAGGAGCTGTTCGAGCGGTCCGCGCGCACGCTGGAGCTGTTCGTCACCACGTTGCTGGAGCTCACGGGCGGCCGGCTGCCGGACAACTTCGTCGTCACGCTGCCGAAGATCACCGCCCCCGAGCAGGTGACGGCGCTGGCGCGGCTGCTGGAGGTGCTGGAGCAGGATCGGGGGCTGCCTGCTGGAGCGCTGAAGCTGGAGCTGATGGTGGAGACGCCGCAGTCGCTGTTCGACGGGCAGGGGCGCCTGGCCTTGCCGAGGCTGGTGGCGGCGGCGCAGGGGCGCTGCGTGGGGGCGCACCTGGGCGTGTATGACTACACGGCCTCGCTCAACGTCACGGCGGCGTACCAGAGCATGACGCATCCCGCGTGCGACTTCGCGCGGCACCTGATGCAGGTGTCGTTGGCGGGCACGGGGGTGGCGCTCTCGGATGGAGCGACCCACGTGATGCCGGTGGGCCCGCACAAGAAGGAGGTCGCGCGAGCGCTCACTGCGGCGAAGAAGAAGGAGAACCGGGAGGTGGTGCACCGGGCGTGGCGGCTCGCGTACGAGCACACGCGGCACTCGCTGGCGCTGGGGTACTACCAGGGGTGGGACTTGCATCCGGCGCAGCTCCCGGTGCGCTACGCGGCGGTGTACGCATTCTTCCTGGAGGGACTGGACGCGGCATCGTGCCGGCTCAAGAGCTTCATGGAGAAGGCGGCGCAAGCGACGCTGCTGGGAGACGTGTTCGACGACGCGGCCACGGGCCAGGGCCTGCTGAACTCGTTCCTGCGCGGCATCGCCTGCGGGGCCATCACGGAGGAGGAGGCGCAGGCGACGGGGCTCACGCTGGAGGAGCTGCACAGCCGCTCGTTCCTGAAGATCCTCGAGGGCCGGCGCAAGGCGGCAGCGGCTCGCTAGAGTCGGCCCAGTCCTCTTCGAACGCAGGCAGCCGGGGGCGTGGAGCGCTGCACACTCCCCGTGGGGCCGGGTTGTCCCGAGGACCCTGCTCCTCTATCGTCCCAGGTGAGCATCGTGCCCCCACGTACCGCCGCTTCCCCTACTGAGACTCGATGAGCCCCGTCGTCCAGGAATGGCTGAACCTCGTCGTCCGCTGGGCCCACGTGATCGCCGCCATCATGTGGATCGGCGACTCGTTCCTCTTCATGTGGCTGGACAGCCAGCTCCGCAAGCCGGACCGGCCGCTCCAGGGAGAAGTCGTCGGCGAGCTGTGGATGGCTCACAGCGGCGGCTTCTACGAGGTCGTCAAGCGCAAGAGCCTCGACTCCCTCCCGCCCCAGCTCCACTGGTTCAAGTGGGAGTCGTACTCGACGTGGATCTCCGGCTTCCTGCTGCTGATCATCGTCTACTACCTGGGCGATCGCGCCATGCTCACGGACGCGAGCTCGCCCCTGTCCCACCTCCAGGCCGTGGGCATCAGCCTCGGGCTCATCATCGGCGGCGTCGGCCTCTACGATCTGCTCTGCCGCACGCCGCTCATCCGTGACAACCGCGTCTTCGGCGCGGTGGGCTTCCTCCTCATCGTCGCCGCCGCCTGGGGCATCACGCGCGTCTTCACCCCGCGCGCCGCCTTCCTCCAGGTGGGCGCCATGATCGGCTCCATCATGGCCTCCAATGTCTTCTTCCGGATCATCCCGGCGCAGCGGCACATGCTGGCCGCGACGAAAGAGGGCCGCCCCGTCGACACCTCCTACGGCATGCGCGCCAAGCAGCGCTCCACGCACAACCACTACCTGACGCTGCCCGTGCTGTTCACCATGGTGTCCAACCACTTCCCGGTGCTCTTCGGGCACCCGGAGCCGTGGGCCGTGCTCGGGCTGCTGTTCCTCGCCGGCGCGGGCGTGAAGTACATCATGAACTTCCGCGCGCGGACGCCCCCGGTGGTGCTCGGCGGCACGGCGCTGGCGCTCGCGGGCGTCGCGGTGATGACCGCGCCCAAGGGGCTCGAGTTCGATCCCGCCCTGGCCGCGGGCCCCAAGGTCTCGTTCGCGACCGCGCAGGCCATCGTCCAGACGCGCTGCGTGACGTGCCACGCCGCGAAGCCCACCAACCCCTCGTTCACCGCGCCGCCGCTGGGCGTGATGCTCGACTCGCCCGAGCGCATCCAGGCCCAGGCCCAGCGGATCTTCGTGCGCGCGGTGCAGACCCACACCATGCCGCTCGGCAACATGACCTCCATGCATGACGGGGAGCGGAGGCTGCTCGGCGCGTGGATCGCTCAGGGGGCCGACACGCGCGCCCCCGGCCCCGCCGCGGTGCCCGTGTTCTCCGCTCCCGCGGTGGTGTACGCGAGCCCCGTGGAGGAGGCGCGCGCCGTCTTCGTCCAGCGGTGCGCTCCCTGCCATGGTCCGCAGGGGCGCGGCGACGGCCCGTCCGCCGCGGCGCTGGAGACGAGGCCTCGCAACTACCACGACGCCGAGTGGCAGAAGACCGCGACCGACGCGAGCATCACGAAGGCGATCCTCGAGGGCGGCATGGCCGTGGGGAAGTCGGACATCATGCCGGCCAACCCCGACCTCGAGCAGAAGCCGGAGGTCGTCTCGGAGCTGGTGAAGCTGCTGCGCTCCTTCGGACGAGAGGGCCCCCCCTGAGCCCGCCCACACCGCGAGGCTCCCTCACCAGAGCATGTCCTGGTCTTCGGTGACGCCGGGTACGTGGGACAGCGTGAGCGTGCGGCCCTCCACGCGCACCGTGCCCTCGAACAGGCCCACGGGCTGGGCGAAGTGGCTCACCACCAGGCGCAAGTCCTTCTCCTCCCGGTGGACGTAGATGGGCTTGAAGCGCAGGTCCACCGCGCCGTCCTCCGTCGTCACCCGCCACGGATCCAGCAGCTCCTTCGGGTCATACTCGAAGCGCGCGCGCCCCAGCGGGAAGAGCCGGTCCCCCACCCACAGCACGTTCTCGTTGTTGCCGGAGCCTTCGTTGAAGCCCGCCGCGAAGTTGAAGCCCACGGGCGTCCCATCCGCCAGCCGCCCCGCGGCGAAGGCCCACCGCCACGAGGTGTGCCGCGACAGGTAGCCCTGCGTGTAGTCCAGCCCACCCACCCCTCCATCCATCCGGAAGCGCTTGCCCCCTGCCTCCAGGCTCCCGAGCGCCAGCAGGCCCCCTCGCTTCTGGGTGACGTTCACCAGCCCGTCCCCCTCCACCGGGGCAATCAGCGTGAGCGCGGGAGGCCCGCCCGCCACCAGCAGCTCGCCGCGCCACTGGAGGGACTGGAGGCTGCCGGTGCGCATGCGGCTGACGTCCACCTCGATCTGGTAGCGCTCATCGTCCTCGCCGCGCCGCGCGGACAGCCGGCCCCCCAGGGTCCGGAAGGAGGCGATGAGCCCGGCGCCGGGCCGATCGCTCACCTCCACCTGGGGGCCTGGCGCTCCCAGGAAGCTCACGTCACACAGCGGCCGGCGCTCCTTGAGGTCCACCACGATCGCGAAGGCGCTGGAGGTGTAGCCCAGATCCACCACCGTGAAGACGGCGGCCACCTCGGGCGTGGCGGCGAAGGTGTAGTGCCAGCGCTTGCGCTTGAGCAGGCGGGCTGCCCTCGCGGGAGCCCAGCGGCCCTGGAGCCGGCCCAGATCCACCTCGGGGAGCTCGCCCTGGTACTTGCCAAAGCGGGGCTCGCCCTGGTTCGTCGCCACGGAGCTCGGTACGGAAGGCAGCGACATCTCTCGCGCGGGTGTCATTTCCCTCATTGTGAAGGAGTGCCCGCGCGCTCGCCATGAAACACGCTCCCGGAGGAGCGATCGTGGACAGAGCTGCCCCCGGGACTACCAGGTGATGTGCAGATCGAAACTGATGGGCGACTGCTGCAACACCCGGATGGAGGGGGTGCTGCGCGTCATCCGCAGGCCCTCCTCGAGGATGCCGCGCAGGAAGTAGGGAGACAGGCCCACGCCGGTGCGGAACTCCATGCGGAACTGGCGCTCCCCCACCTGGACGGCGTTGACCATGATGGGCGAGGAGTCGAACCGCAGGTGCTCCGGGAACTTCTTGAGGAAGCGCATGGGCCCGAGCAGCGGCATGCTCACCGACACCACCCGGCCCAACACCGTCTGGCAGAAGCCCTGCACGAACTGGTGTCCCAGCCGCCGCCGGCCCTCCTCCACCGTCAGGCCCGGGTAGAGGTGGCGGCAGGCCACGTCCAGACACTGCCGGAACAGGCGCAGCGGGTACTGCGGCAACAGATCATCCCGATCAAAGCCCACCTCTCGCAGCTCCGCCTCGAGGTGCTCATCCCTCGGGAGCCCGTGCACGAACAGGCTCTCGAAGAGGATGGCGCGCGTCATGGGCTCGACGCCAAGGGGGGGCGGCGTCAGCGGGCTCATCTTCGGCTGCATGGCGCGGAGAGTCACACCAACCGGCTCTGGAGGGAAGTCCCGGCTTGCACGGTCCGTCAAGTGAACAGGACGCAGCGCGTCACGAACGCCCGAAGATGATGCGCTCCTCGCCCAGCAGGCGCGTGGTGAGCCTCAGGCAGAGGGCCGCCGCGGCTGCGCACCCGGCCAGGCCCAGGAGGAAGGGCATGGCGCCGACGGCCTGGCCGCGCATCACCTCGCCCACCAGGAGCTGCTGGCTGAAGACGGGGATGGCGTACATCCACGGCTGGCTCTGGACGGGGGAGAGGGCCAGCACCATGCCGGGGAGCATGGGCAGCAGCAGCAGGAGCTGGAGGTATGTCTGCGCCTCCTTGAAGGAGCGCGCGTAGGTGGACACCAGCATCTGCCCCGCCGAGGCGAAGAAGGTCAGCGGCACCACCGCCGCGAGCATGCCGAGCACCGCCGGCACGTCGAAGCGGGCCTTCACCCCCAGGTCCTGCAGCGGCACGCGGTGGACCACCAGGAGGAAGGAGGCCATGCACACCGCCACCGCGACGCCGGCGAGCACCACGGTGGTGAGCCACTTGCCCATCACGAGGGCGCCGCGCTGAACGGGGTTGATCAGCAGCGGCTCCAGCGAGCCGCGCTCGCGCTCGCCGGCCATGGTGTCGATGGCCACGTTCATGCCTCCCATGAAGGCGGCGAAGACGAGGAACAGGGGGATCATGTTGAGGACGTTGGCGGCCATGCGCTCCGGGGTGGCCAGGTCCACCTCGTCCACGCGCACGGGGAGGGCCAGCTCCGGGGAGACGCCGCGCACCCAGAGGCGCTGGCTGGCCAGCATGCCCGAGTAGCCCTCCAGCAGCGCGCGCAGGCGGCGGATGGTGGAGCGCGCCTGGTTGCGCGAGTTGTCCACCACCAGCTGGACGGCGGCGGTGCGCCCCTCGGTGAAGTCCTTGCCGTAGTCCGCGGGGACGATGAGGACGGCGTCCAGCTTGCCGGCCTCGATGCGGGCCTCGTAGTCGGCGGGCGCCTCGGTGAGGGTGGCGCCGTGGCGCTGGAGGAAGGCCATGAGGCTGGGGGCGTGCTCGCGGCCCACCACGGGCACCTCGAGCGGCTTGCCCTCCCGGAACCAGGAGGCCATCAGGGTGAACATCACCGCGAAGACGAGCGGGCCGATGAGCGGGCCGAAGAGGGCGCTCATCACCGAGCGCCGATCCCTCAGGTGGTCCTTCATCTCCTTGCGGAAGACGGTGGCGATGAGCCTCCTCATTGCATCAACCCCTGATCAGTCCCGATGACGGAGACGAACGCCTCCTCCA
Organism: Myxococcaceae bacterium; assembly: GCA_016926755.1. GTDB lineage: Bacteria > Myxococcota > Myxococcia > Myxococcales > Myxococcaceae > Hyalangium. The sequence continues at coordinate 57,882 of JAFGNZ010000374.1, forward strand.
GGCTCTCCTTGCCGGTGCGCGCGCGCAGCTCGTCCGGGGTGCCCTCGGCCACCACGCGGCCCCGGGCCACCACGACGATGCGATCGCAGAGGGCGGCCACCTCCTGCATGACGTGGCTGGAGAAGAGGATGCAGTGCCCCTGCTCCTTGAGGCGGCGGATGAGGACGCGCACGGCGCGGGTGCTCATCACGTCCAGGCCGTTGGTGGGCTCGTCCAGCAGCACGTTGCGCGGCCCGTGCACGAGGGCGCGCGCCAGGGCCACCTTCATGCGCTCGCCCTGGCTGAAGCCCTCGGCGCGCCGGTTGGCGATGTCCTTCATGTCCAGCAGCTCCACCAGCTCGTCCACGCGCTTCTCCAGCCCCGCGCCGGACAGGCCGTGGAGCTCTCCGGCGTAGCGGGCGTGCTCGCGGGCGGTGAGGCGCGGGTAGAGGCCGCGCGAGTCCGGCAGCACGCCGATGGCGCGGCGCACGTCCATGGGGCGCTCGGCCACGTCCACCCCGTCCACGCGGGCCATGCCCCGGTCCGGCTTGATGAGCGTGTAGAGCATGCGCAGCGTCGTCGTCTTGCCGGCGCCGTTGGGGCCGAGCAGGCCCGTGACGACGCCGTCCGCCGCGGAGAAGGACACGTCCTCCACCGCCGTCACCGCGCCGAAGCGCTTGTGCAGGTTGCGCACCTCAATCATGGAGTGCTCTCATCACGGCACGGGGCCGGCGAAGGAGGTGAAGAAGGGCGGGCGCGTCAGCTCCGGGCCGCATGTGGACTTCAACCCCTCCAGGCTGCCCTGCCGCACGAAGTCCGCCATCAACGACTGGATGCAACCCACGCTCGCCGTGTTGTGCCCCACCCCGGGCACCACCACGTGCAGGCTGTGAGACAGCGTCTTCTTCGCCTCCTCGCCCCAGGCAGGAGGCGTCACCGGATCCAGCTCACCGGACAGCAGCAGCGTGGGCACCGAGGAGCTCACAGGGCCCCGGTAGCCCTCCGGCAGCGTGCCCTTCGGCCACACCTTGCACGGCTCGAGCATGTTGCGCACCACCTGCTCGCCAAACCACGTGCCCTCCGCCTCCCGGGCGATGGCCTCGCCCGTGATGAAGGGCGCGTCCTCCGTGCAGATGACGGAGTAGAACATGCCGCGGCTGATCGTGTCGCTCATGCCCCCCGTGATGCCCTGGCTCAGCGCCACGAACGGGGCCCAGTCGCCCTTCGTCGCCCGGTCCAGCATCAACGGCACCAGCATGGCGATCTCGGGCGCGTAGAGCTGGCCGAATAGCATCTGCAGGAAGGTGTACCGGGAGAGCGTGACGTCCTCCGGCACACCGGTGCGCGGGTGCGGGATGGTCGCCTTCACCGGCGCCCGCCCCAGCTGCTCCAGCAGCGCCTGCACCCGGGGCCGCAGCTCGGGGAACGCCTTGGCGCAGCTCGCGTCCTTCTCACAGTGCTCGAAGAGCAGGTCCAGCGCGCGCTGGGCGTCCCTTGGCAGGGAGAGCGGCAGGTACAGGCTCATGGGCGCCACGCCGTCCAGGATGGTCGTGCGCACACGCTCCGGGTACTGGCGCATGTACACCAGCGCCGCGCGCGTCCCGTAGGAGACGCCCCACAGGTTGAGCTTCTCGTAGCCCAGCGCCTCGCGCACCTCGTCCAGATCCGCCATGGCGATGGGCGTGGTGTAGAGGCGGGGATCGGCGTCATACCCCGCCAGGCACTTGCGAAAGTCTTCCTCGCGGTAGGCGTCGTCGAACTGCGCGGCCAGGCTCGCGTCGGCCGGGTCCGCGTCGCACTCCAGCGGCCCGGAGGCGCCCGTGCCACGCTGGTCCACCAGGAGGATGTCCCGGTTGCGGTGGATCCGGTCCGCCCACTTCAGGATCGGCGTCTCCGTGGCCGCCTGCCCGGGCCCACCCGCCAGCAGCACCAGGGGATCCGGCTCCGGGCTGGCCGCCAGTGCGGGCACCACCACCACGCGCAGCGAAATCCTGCGCCCCTGCCTGGCGATCCGGTCCTCGAACACCTCATGGGTGCCACAGAGGGTCGGGTATTCAATCCCCTCGACACGGCACGAGGTGAGCGCCAGCCGGCGCTCGGACTGCTGCGAGCTCCCCCGGGTGCAGGCCATCGCGAGCGCCACGGCGGCGATCAGCAGCACCACGAGCCGAGGTGGGGGGGTTTCGCCGGCCACGCGCATCCTCCATCATTCTCCGAACGCCCAGGACTTACCACCCCAGGCCACATGGCGCACCTTCGTCCCCTCCCTCCTCGGGCTTTGAATCCCATCCCCATTCGGCCGTCGACAGCTAAGCCCATGCCCAACATGAAACGCTCTTCCGTCCTCCTCCTGGCCCTGTGCTTCGTCACCCTCAGCGGCTGCGCCACGCTCAAGCAGCTCTTCAAGAAGCCGCGCGTCACCTTCAAGACCGCGCGCCTGTCGCACGCCTCGCTGTCCGACGCCACCGTGGACATCATCTACACGGTGGACAACCCCAACCAGTTCGGGCTGGCGCTGGCCAAGGTGGACTACGCCTTCTTCGTCGAGGGCAAGCAGGTGGTGGCCGGCGCCCCGCGCAAGGGCCTGAAGCTCAAGGCGCACGACAGCAGCGAGCTCGTCTTCCCCGCCAACATCCGCTTCGCGGACATCGTCCCCGTGGTGGAGACGTTCCTCACCAAGGACACGGCCACCTACAAGGTCCAGGGCAGCATCAGCATCGACACCCCGCTCGGCGTGCTGCCCTTCCCCCTGGAGCACGAGGGCACCTTCGAGATCCCCAAGATGCCGGACGTCCAGTTCCAGGCCCCGCGCATCACCAACATCAACCTCAGCGGCGCCACGGTGGAGTTCCCCCTGAGCATCACCAACCGCAACAGCTTCCCCCTGCCCATCGCCGGCATCGCCGGGGATCTCAAGGTGGCGGGCGCCGCCGTGGGCACCCTGTCCACGGGCGATCTCGGCAAGCTGGACGGCCGCGGCACCCGGCAGGTGACGCTCCCGCTGCAGATCAACTTCCTCAAGGCCGCCTCCGCCGCCTCGGCGCTGCGCTCGGGCAAGGCCCAGCTCAAGCTGAGCGGCCGCGTCACCTCCGGCAGCCAGAGCCTGCCCCTCAACATCGGCCAGGCTGTCCAGTTCCTGCGCTGAGCCCTGGGGCCACCCGGCAGCCGCGCTTTACCCTCCGGCTCGCGCTCTGCCATGCTCGGGCTCCCTGCCAAGACATGTGGGGCACGAGCCCCGGAGGAACGAATGATGACGCGGATGTGGGTGGCTGGTGGCCTGATGCTCGCGCTGGTGGGGTGCTCTCGGATCGAAACCCGTCCGGATCCCCGTGACGAGGACCCCCTCTTCGGCACCAACGTCCCCATCTACAAGGCGCCCAGGACCAACCGCTGCGCGGCCCATGGGAAGTCCTCGGTGCGCTCCTCCTGCGAGGACGCCCTCTACCTGGCCACCGAGTACACCCGGCGCCTGGCGGTGGGTGATGATGTGTGCCTCGAGGGCGGCTATGGGGAGGACGTGGGGCCTGCCTGCCAGGCGCGCGCGGCCGTCATCGACACGGGCCCCAACGGGGTGAAGCTGGAGATCCGCAGCACCAAGCCGGACTCGCGCTGGTTCAACGCGGAGATGCGCCACGCCTGGTACGAGGAGGGAGCGCTGGTGGACCTCTACCTGGCCGAGCGGGGTTATTAAAGAACCATGGCCTTCTATGATCCGTTCGTCGAGCGCCTCTCGTCCTTCAAGAGGCTGTCCCCCGCGGAGCTGAAGAAGCTGGCGGGTGCCCGGCTGTCCGACCTGGTGCTGCAGGAGATCGCCCGCTCGCGCAAGCGCGTGGCCGAGCTGGAGAAGCGCTTCCCCTCGGCCGCCCCCAAGGAGCTGGCCCAGCACCTCATCGATGGGAAGAAGGCCCTGGCCGGCATGGCGGGCGGGGTGAGCGGCGTCTTCGGCCTCATCTCCGTGCCCGCGGACCTGGTGTTCATGTCCTGGCTGCAGATCATCCTCCTGGTGGATCTGGGCACGCTCTACAAGGTGAACCTCAAGAGCGAGCGCGCCCGGGGCGATCTGTTGGATCTGTTCGGCTACGCCAACGGGCTGGGGCCGCTGCAGCGCTCCAGCCCGAAGGTGCTCGGCGGCCTGGCCGCGAAGCTGCTGGCCAAGGGCGGGCTGCCCACGCTGGGCCGGGCCATGCCGCTGGTGGCCGCCCCCATCAGCGCCTACCTGAACAACCAGCACATCCAGTCGGTGGGCGATCAGGCCGTGCGCTTCTACGAGGGCTTCGACAAGGCGCACGCCAAGGCCCGCTCCCGCGAGAAGAAGGCGGGCTGACCCACCGCGCGGACGCCGTCCATGTCGAAGAGGACCGCCCGGAGCACGGCGCTCAGGCCTTGGGCGGCTCCGACTCCGCGCGCTGCGCGGCCACCTGCCGGCGCACGTCGTCCATGTCCAGCGCGCGCACCTTCGAGATGAGCTCCTCCAGCGCCGCCGCCGGCAGCGCGCCTGGCTGCTCGAACAGGAGGATGCCATCCCGGAAGATCATCAGCGTGGGGATGGAGCGGATCTCGAACGCCCCGGACAGCTCCTGCTGCGCGTCCGTGTCGATCTTCCCGAAAGTGATGTCCGTGTGCTTGTTGGACACCTGCTCGAAGATGGGGGCGAAGGCCCGGCACGGCCCGCACCAGGATGCCCACCAGTCCAGCAGGACGATGCCCTGCTTGCCCACGGTGTCCTTGAAGTTGTCCTTGCTGATCTCGACCGTCGCCATGTGTGGCCTCTCTGTCTCCACTACTTCACGTCCAGCAGTTCCACCTCGAAGACGAGCGTGGAGTTGGGGGGGATGACCGGCGGGTAGCCGCGCGCCCCGTACCCCATCTCCGGAGGGATGGTGAGCTTGCGCACGCCCCCCACCTTCATGCCTGCCACGCCCTTGTCCCACCCCTGGATGACCTGCCCGGCCCCGAGCCGGAAGGTGAAGCCCTGCCCGCGATCCCGGCTGCTGTCGAACTTGGAGCCGCTGGTGAGCGTACCCACGTAATGCACCGTCACCGTCTTGCCCGAAGTCGCCTCGGCGCCGGTACCTACCTTGATGTCATCCACCTGCAAGCTCATCCACGGTGCTCCTGGGAAAAGAGAAGAGGTTCCACCTTAACGCGCTGGGGGCGCTCGCGCTGCTTTCAGAACGACGGTGGCGCGGCACCCTGTTCGCTCCCGGGTACCGCGCCACCTGTTCAGGCCCCTGTCTCGCTCGGGCTAGAACGTACCGCCGATGTTCAGCGTCCCGGCGTAGCTGCCGTTCTCGCTGAAGCCGTCATCCACGCCCACGAAGTCCTGGTCGAACAGGAAGTTGTAGTTGGCGCGGAGATCCGCGGTGAGGTTCCCCATGTGGGTGCGCAGACCCACGCCCAGCGGCACGTTGCCCACGGTGTCGTCGCTGAAGCCGGCCACCCCGGCACCACCGCCGCGGAAGTTGTAGTCGCTGATGCCGATGCCGCCCAGCAGGTAGGGCTGGATGGGAGCCGGGATCAGGCCCACCGTCACCGCGGCATGGCCGCCGTTACGCACCAGGTCCGGGCCGTCCGTATCACCCACCGCCGAGTCCAGCTCGTTGACCGCGCCGCTGTAGCCCAGCTCGACGCCCAGCACGCTGGTCGGCTTGAGCGCAGCCGTCACGCCGAAGGCCGCACCGGGGTTGATCTCCGGAGCCAGCGCACCGGTGTAGCCCTCCACGCCGCCGCCCACCGTCACGCTGAGGCCGCGCAGGTCGGCCCGGTCCTCGCGCCGGACGATCTCGTCCTCCTGCTCCATGGGCGGAGCGAAGGCCTCGCTCTCCGGGCTCACCGGCGCGGCCGGCGGAGGCACCTGCGGCTCAGTCATCGGCTCGGTCTGGAGCCCGCTGCCTCCCTCGCCCACGAGGGGCTCCTGGCCCTGCTCCAGCATGCCACTGCCGCCCATGCCCTCCCCTTCGCGCACCGGCTCGCAGCGCAGGATCACCTCGCCCCGCCCTGCCCTGCCGCTGCCGCCGATGAACTCATCCTCCAGGGGCTGCTCGCTGGCGCCCAGGTCCTGATCCACGCTGGGCTCCTCCACCGTGAGATCCTGATCCATGCCCTCCTGCCCAGCGCCGCCGATCGACGGATCCACGGGCTCTGTCTCGATGACAGGCTCCTCCTCCTGCTGGACCTCCTGCGCGCTCAGGCTCGCCTGGGCGTCCTTCAACTCATACCCGGATGGGCAGTCCTTGTTGTCATCAGCAAGGGCCACGCCGCCGTACAGAAGCGCCGCGACAGCACCCACGAGAATCTTCGTTTTCATCCAACCCTCCGTTGTCGGTTGACCGACATGAAGGTTGTTGCCGGCATCACATCCGGCAAGGAGCGCCGCTGGGATCAGGTTGCGCCAGGGCCCCCGGCCGGTGAGCGGCCGGGCGGCCAGGGGCTAGCCCTTCTTCGTCCACTCGGAGGCGGTGACGACCGGGAGCTGCAGGGCGCGCTCGCGATCCAGGTCCAGGTTGCCGATGTGCAGCGACAGCGGCGACTGCACCCACTTGTAGATGGACTGGAGGAAGAGCCGGACGAACTTCTCCACGTAGCCCTGGAGCCGCGCCGGCTCCACCTCGGGGAACATGGCGGTGAGGGCCTGCAGCAGCTCTGCGGGCACCAGCTTCTCCCCGGCGAAGAGGTAGAAGCATGCGTCCAGGATGGGGAAGGGCATCAGCTCCTCCTCGCCCACCTGATTGTGCGCCAGCTCCGGGCCCGCGGGCTTGGCCAGCACCCTCTTGATGCCCTCGTAGCCCGTCTTCTCCTGCAGGTAGTCCAGCAGGTACATCACCACCGTCTTGGGCACGTTGGCGATCACCGCCAGCGCCCCCATCAGGTCCCCGCCGATGGTGGTGTAGCCCACCGCCTTCTCGCTCATGTTGCCCGTCTGCAGGAACAGGCCGCCGCAGGAGTTGGACCAGTTCCACATGCGCTGGGCGCGCAGGCGGGCCTGGATGTTCTGCTCGGTGATGGGGGTGACGGCCTGATCCCCCAGCATCTGCCGCACCACGGCCAGCTCCCGCTCGAAGGCCTCCTCGATGGGGACCACCTGGAACGGGATCTCCAGCTCGCGGGTGATCGTCTCCGCGGCCTCGCGGGTGGCGCCGCTGGAGTAGCGGCTGGGCATGTAGAAGGCCCGCAGGAGCGAGCCCGGGCTGTCCGGGCGCGCCTTCTTCGCGTAGCGGTGGGCGATGAGCAGCGTCAGCAGCGAGTCACGCCCGCCCGACAGCGCAATGCCGATGACCTTGAAGGCGCGCGTCTTCTCGAAGTAGTCCCCCACGCCCAGCGCCAGCGCATCCAGCAGATCCTCGCACAGCGCCTCGCGGGCGGGGCGGCGCTGATCCGGCCCGGGCATGAAGAAGCTGCGGTGCGGCGGCACCGGGTAGGTGAGCTTCTCGCGCCGGCTCTGGAGGGCGCCCGTGCAGTCCAGCGTGGGCACGGGCTTGCCGCCCGCGGCCAGCCAGTCCTGGTAATCCCCGCGCCAGGTGGTGTTCTCCGAGCGCAGGCGCAGGGTCCTGTCCAGATCCACCACCGCCGCGGCGTAGCCCTCCTGGAACCGCGGCGTCTCCTGGATGTGGCGGCCATTCTGGTTCAGGAAGCCACCGCCGTCGAAGATGATGCCGTCATTGCTGCCCAGCGCGTTGGCGTAGGCGAGGGTGCACTGGTGGTCCGCGGCGCGCGTGGCGATCAGCTCCCGCCGCGTCTCCACGAAGCCCAGGCGGAAGGGCGAGGCGGACAGGTTCACCACCAGCTCACCGCCCGAGTACGTGCGCCGGCGCTGCGGGCCATCCGCGCTCCAGATGTCCTCGCACACCTCGGGCGCCAGGACGCCGAAGTCGAAGCGGAAGAGGTAGTCCCCCAGGGGCACTCCGCGGTGCACCTCGGCCATGCCCGGGTAGCCGCGAGACCACGTGCGGGCCTCGTAGAAGATGCTGTAGGTGGGCAGCTTCTCCTTGGGCACCAGCCCCAGCACCTTGCCCCCTGCCACCACGGCCGCGCAGTTGAGGCGCAGGCCCTGGTGGGCCACCGCCACGCCCAGGACGAAGACGGTGGACAGCCCCGCCGTCTCCCGCGCGAAGCGCTCCAGCTCCGGCCACTGGTTGTCGATGAAGCCCTGCCACTGGATCAGATCCTCGGCCGGGTAGCCGCCGATGAGCTGCTCCTGGAAGAGCGCGACGGTGACGTCCTCCGCCGCCATCCGCCGCGCCTGCGCGAGCGCCCGATCCACGTTGCGCGAGAAGGCGCCGACGGTGGTGTTGATGCTGGCCAGCCCTACCTTGACGAGCCGCATGGGTGCGAGTCCCCTTCGGGCCCGCGGCGCACCCGCGCGCCGCCAGGCCGGTGTCGTGTCAGCCCCAGCAGATGCCCGGGAGGGGTGGAGACGCAAGCCCTACGGCGAGGCGTGGCCTCAGTTGGGCAGTCCCGAGGGCCGCAGGGGCTGGAGCCGTCCGATGAGCTCCCCGACTTCGTCTATCACCTCCTGCAGGCGCTGGCGCACGTCCAGCTCAGCCAGCAGTTGCTGGCGCCGCTCGGGCTCGGGGATGATGGCTGCGGCCACCACATCCGCCAGCGTGCCGCCGCTGGCCCGAGCCACCGCGGGCAGCAGCCCCTCCGAGAACGAGGGCGGCACCCTCCCGGACAGCTCGAGGATCGCCTGCCGCAGCTGCTCCTCCTCCGGCCCATGGAAGGGCGGATCGGGCAGCAGCTCGACGCGTGCCTCGCGGTACAGACGCTCGGAGATGAGCTCGGAGACCAGGCGTGCGCGGCACACGCCCTGGAGGAGGATGTTGTAGCGCCCGTCCTCCAGCTCCTCGTGCCAGACGACGAGGCCGGCGCACATGATGTGCTGCATGGCGGGCCGCCCCGCGTACAGAGGCTCCCACCCGGGCTCCAGCTGCGCCAGCGCCATCACCCGATCCCCCTCCAGCGCGTCCCGCACCAGCTCTCGGTAACGCGGCTCGAAGATGTGCAGGGGAATGACGGAGTGCGGGAAGAGGACGGCCGAGGGCAAGGGGAAGACCTTCAGCGTCTCAGCCGACTGCGTCACGCGTTCCTGGACCGTCATGGGCTCACCCTTACCTTTACCTTTGTTCATAAGTATCGGGCGCTCCGGTCGCATCCCTATCAGACGGGCGCTCAGAAGCCCGCTGGGCGGTGGAAACCTGCCACGGTTCCGGTAGGTTCGCGACCCCATGTCGGACATGTCCCCTACCCCGGTCGCCGCGGCGCTCAAGCGCGAGAAGCTCTCCTGGTACCGCAGGCTCTACCTGCGCGTGGAGGCGCTGTCCTCCACGAAGCACGCGCTGGCGGCCATGCTCGCCGTCTCGGTGATCGACGGCTCTGTCTTCCCCGTGCCTCCCTTCGCGCTGCTGGTGCCCATGGTGCTGGCCCAGCCGCGGAAGTGGCTGCGCTACGCGGTGCTGGGGACGGTGGCCAGCCTCTTCGGCGGCCTGCTCGGCTACTGGCTGGGCTCCCTCATCAGCGCCGGGGCCGTCAGCTTCCTGGAGATCGATATCAACATGCGCGTGCAGCGCTTCGGGATCAACTCCACCCTGGGCGAGCTGCTGGGGCGCAACTTCTGGGTGCTGGCGCTGCTGTGCTCGGTGCTGCCTACTCCGTTCAAGGTGGTGGCCATCGGCAGCGGCATGCTGTCGGTGCCGATGGATCGCTTCCTGCTGGCGGCCATCATCGGGCGCACCGTCCGCTTCTTCGCCGTGGCCGGGGTGATGCGCTTCGCGGGCCCCACCGCGCGCAAGTGGCTGCGCGTCTGAGTCACGCGGGGCCAGGCCTCACGGGCTGGCCCAAGGCGCGGCGGGCTCCAGCGCCGCGTCGATGGTGGCCAGCAGCACCTCCGGGCGGATGGGCTTCTCCAGCACCCGGTTGGGCACGGTGCGAATGAACTGCCTCGCCGCGGGGGTACAGGCCCCGCCGGAGATGAACACCAGCCGCCTGGCCAGCTCCGGCTCCTGCTCGCGGAGCCGCGCGTAGATGTCCATCCCCGTCGTCCCCGGCATCTGGAGATCACACACCACGACATCGAAGCGCTGGCCGGCGGACACCAACTCCAGCGCCTCGCTGCCATGCGTGGCGGTGACGACGTCGTGGGTCGGCTCCAGCAGCAGCCGCATGGACTGCGCCAGCCGCGGCTCGTCATCGATGATGAGGATGCGCCCGCGCCGCGCCGCGCCGCTGGAGGGGCGGGCCTGCTCCGGCCTGGGACGTGCCGGCGCTGCCTGGAGCGCCTCCCCGGGCGGCGCCGCGGGCAGCAGGACGGTGAAGACGGATCCGTTTCCTGGTTCGCTGTGCACGTGGAGCTCCCCTCCATGGGCTCGGACGATCTGCTGGCAGATGGAGAGCCCCAGCCCGGTGCCCTCCTCGGATGTCCTGGTGGTGAAGAACGGCTCGAAGATGCGTGGGAGCACGTCAGGGGGGATGCCGCGGCCGGTGTCCGAGATCTCCACCCGGGCCCGGCCATCCGGCGCCGTGCTGGTGCGGATGCGCACCTCGTTCCGCTCCGGCGCTCCCTCGGGAATGGCCTGCGCCGCGTTGACCAGGAGGTTCAGGAGCACCTGCCCCAGCCGGGCCTCGCTGCCCAGGACACGGGGGCTGGGGCCATGGTCCTCCACCAGCCGCGCCCGGCCGTGCAGCAGGTGCCGCATCATCCGGAGCGCGGGCATCACCACCGCGCGCAGCTCCACCGGCCTGTGGTCCTCGGCGCCCTCGCGGCTGAACATCCGCAGATCCTCGACGATGCGCCGGATGCGCTCGGCCCCCTCCTGCGCGCCGTGGACATAGGCCAGCGCCTCTGCCTGCCCCGCCATGCCCTGGCCCAGGCGACGCGCCGCCGCCACCAGGCTGAGCTCCAGGTAGTTCAGCGGGTTGTTGATCTCATGCCCCACCGCGGCGGCGAGCGTCCCCAACGCGGCCACGCGCTCGGCCGCCACCAGGCGCGCGCGCAGCTCCTGGGTGGCCGCGCTGGCGGCCGCGAGCAGCAGCCCCGTCACGGCGTTGATGGCGGTGAAGAGCTGCACGAGCAGCAGGTTGCGCGCGGGCTCGCTGGTCGCGAAGGGCCCGTTCCCTTCCACCGTGCCCCAGATGGACAGCGCGGCGAGGAGCACGGCGGTGCAGGCCACGCCCCGCGTGCCGAAGCGCAGCGCCGCCCAGACGGTCAGGGGGAAGAAGAGGAAGGCCTCGGCATACGCCAAGGAGGGGTCCAGCGTCCCTCCGAGGAAGACCTTCGCGCAGACCAGCAGCGTGCAGCCCCCGAGCGCCACCGCCTCGGCGCGCCGCTGGACCGAGCGCCACTGTCGCAGCAGCAGCAGCACGGGGGTCATCACGACGATCCCCACCGCATCCCCGCCCCACCACACGAACACCGTCTCCGCGAACCTCGCCCAGGGCATCACGCCGACGAGCCCCAGGCTGGTCGTCCCCATCAACGCCGCCACCAGCGTGGCCCCCACGGCCGCCACCCCGGTGAGCGCGACGACGTCCTGGACGCGCTCCAGCGTGGCCGAGAAGCCCAGCCGCCGCAGCAGCAGCACCGCCAGCACGGCCTCCAGGGTGTTCCCCGTGGCCATGCCCACGCAGGCAGGCAAGGGCACGCCAAAGGACAGGTTGGCCAGCAGCGCGCCCAGGAAGATGCCCGGCCAGCAGGGCATTCCCCAGAGCAGGAGCGCGGCGACGGCCACACCCGAGGCGGGCCATACCGAGCTGACGCTGTTGTAGAGGAGGGAGAACTCACCGCCAGCGCGCGCGGCCCCCAGGTACACCAACCCCACCGCGAGCATCGCCAGGATGCCCCGCACGCCGTACGCCCGGGCGGTGAGCGCTCGCAGCTGGATGGTGCCGTCCCCCCGCGCGACCTCTTACCTCAGGTGGCGCTTGCCGTGGCACATCGTACCCAGGCGGTGGGTCGAAGCAACCCCCCCAGAACGGACATCCGCCCACCTCGTGGCCAGGGCGCATGCAATGGCCTGGGGGCTCCTGCGTAGGAAAGGACAACAAGGAGGGAGCAAAGACGATGTCGAGATCTGGTGCCGCCGCCCTGTTGTCGTTCCTCATCCCCGGAGTGGGGCAGATCTACAACGGGGACATCCTGCGCGGGGTCTTCTGGCTCATCATCACGCCGGGCTTCTGGATAGGTACGGGCGGCCTGCTGGGCTGGCTGTGCCACGTCATCGCCGCGGCCACCGCGTTCAACCGCGCGGAGGACAAGGAGCGGGGCCGCCTCCCCGCCTGACGGGCGCCTCAAGCCCCCGGGGCCCGCGTCGCGCGCAGCGCCGCCAGCAGCTCGTCCGCGGTGGCGGCGAGCGCGCGCGCGCCATGGGCCCGCAGCTCCTCCACGCCGCGGAAGCCCCAGGTGACGCCAACGCTGTACATGCCCGCGTTGCGCGCGGTGTCCATGTCCACGGGCGTGTCCCCCACGAAGGCGCAGTCCCCCGGTGCCACCCCCAGCTCGGCGGCGATGCCGAGCGCGGCGGTGGGGTCCGGCTTGCGTGGAACGCCGGGCCGCTCGCCGTAGACGGCCCGGAAGGGCACGCCCGGCAGCAGCCCTTCGACCAGCCGCCGGGTGAAGACGTCCGACTTGTTGCTCAACACGGCCAGCAGCATGCCCTCGGCGGCCAGCTGCGCCAGCAGGGTGGGGATGCCGGGGAACGCGTGCGTGTGATCGAAGAGATGATCCGCGTAGTAGGCGCGGTAGGCGGCCAGCACTGAGGCGTGCAGGTCCTCCCGGCTGGCGGGCGTGGCCTTGCGGACGAGCACCATCACCCCCTCGCCCACGTAGTCGCGGTAGGCGGAGATGGGGTGGGTGGGGAAGCCGTGCTGGGTGAGCGAGTGGTTCATCGCGGTGGCGATATCCGCCAGCGAGTCCACCAGCGTCCCGTCGAGATCGAAGATGGCGGCGCGCAGGTGCATGCCCTCCTCAAGCACGAACGCCCCGGCCAGACAAGGCCGAGGCGCGCGAGCGACTCCAGGAGCCCCGGAGGACTGCGCTCAGTGAGGGGCGGCCTCCGCGCTGGCCGGCGCGGCCCCGTCTCCGCCCTTGGTGAGCACCGCGAAGTTGATGTTGTTGTAGCC
>JAFGNZ010000375.1 GCA_016926755.1 Myxococcaceae bacterium
CAGGAGGTCTACCGGCTCCAGGGCGTGAAGATCAACGACAAGCACATCGAGGTGATCGTCCGGCAGATGCTCCGCCGCGTGCGCGTCACCGACGTGGGCGACACCAGCTTCCTCGTCGACGAGCAGGTCGAGAAGTGGGTGTTCGAGGAGGAGAACGAGAAGGTCATGGCGCAGAGCCAGCGTCCCGCCGTCGGCGAGCCGCTGCTGCTCGGCATCACCAAGGCCTCGCTCTCCACCGAGTCGTTCATCTCGGCGTCTTCCTTCCAGGAGACCACCAAGGTGCTCACCGAGGCCGCCATCAACGGCAAGGTGGACTACCTGCGCGGCCTCAAGGAGAACGTCATCATGGGCCGCCTCATCCCCGCCGGCACGGGCCTGCCCAACTACCGGCACCTGGACATCGAGGTGGAGAGCCCCACCGACGAGGTCAACGAGATGGAGGCCGCCCTGGCCGCCACTCACGGGGAAGCGGCGCCCATGCAGCCTCCCGCCTCCCGCGCCGAGGGCACGCAGACCACTGGCGCTGCCTAGTCCTCCCGTCGTCTGCTGAAGTCCCCGCCCGCCGCCCCAGCCTCCGTGCCAGGGCGGCGGTTGCTTTTTCGCCTGCCCCTCGAGCGACCTGACTTGACGGCCATGATGCGTCGCGTTAGTTTGACGCGATACGTCAACCGCAGCACACAAGGAGAGCGCACATGGCGACCAACGGCAAGGCGAAGAACCTGGAGACGTTCATGAAGCAGCAGCTCGAGGGCGCGCAGAAGCGCTTCGAGGGGCTGGAGCAGGAGGCCGGCAAGGTGCTCAAGACGATCAAGGCCCGCAGCCGCGGTCCGGCCCGTGAGGTGGAGAAGTTCCTGGGGCAGATCAACGCGGACGCCCTGCTGGAGAACCGGAAGGTGAAGGAGCTGGGCCGCAAGGCGACGCAGGTGGGCTCCGAGCTGCGCAAGCGCCTGGATGGCATCCAGACGCGCGCGGTGGAGGCGGTGGGCGTGGCCAGCCAGGCGCAGGTGAAGGAGCTCAACAAGGAGCTGTCCCGGCTGTCGAAGAAGCTCGACCAGATCCTTCCTCCCTCGGTGAAGAAGGTCACTCCCCGGGCGAGCTCCCGCGTGTCCGCTTCATGACGCGCTGATCCATTGGTAAGTCAACGGAGGGAAGGGTGGGGAGGAAACGGGCGTTCCCTTCGTATCCGGGGTGTGCTTACTTCGCTGCGAACTTTTCTTTGGTCCCGGGCTTTTTCCAGCCTGGGGCGCACTCCCGGAGCGACCGAATGGACAAGCCAGAGGCTCCCCGAGAGAAGAACCCCGTCGCAGAGGCGTTCGAGCGGGTCTGGAGCCAGGCCCTGGTCGCCGTCTCCACCGCGGAGGAAGAGGTGAACCGGACCCTGCAGCGTGTGGCCGCCACCGCCGGCTGGAGCCAGGAAGAGGTGAAGCGCCACGCTCGGGAGTTTACCGAGAAGCTGGTGGGACACCGCAGGGAGCTGGAGCGCAATGTGGAGGAGGCCGTCCGCGGCACGCTCTCGCGGTTGAAGGTGCCCCGCCGGGAGGAGCTGCAGGAGTTCGAGGCGCGGCTCACGCGACTGGCCGAGCGCATTGACGCACTGGGGCGGCAGAAGTGATGCCCCCTGCCGCGCAGGCTCGGGGTGGCAGGTGGCTGGCTCGCCTCCACGTCCTGAGCTCCGGGTGCGCGAAGCTCCCGCTGATCGCTGGGATGGCGCTCGTGCTGTCGGCGCGCATCATCCCGGTATTGAGCGAGCCGGTGCCTGCCCCCGTGCTGCCCTCGGCTGCCCTGGCGGAGCCGGCCTCGCATGACGCGGCCTTGATTGACGCGGTGCTGGCGAAGCGGGCCCCGGATCTCGGCCTCACCCTGCGCCGCCAGCTTGGCCAGGCCATCGCCGAGGAGGCTCGAAGGACGGGCTACGATCCGCTGCTGATCCTGGCCATCATCGACGTGGAGTCGGACTTCGAGGAGGAGGCCGTCTCCGTGAAGGGGGCTCGTGGGCTGATGCAGATCAGGCCCAGCACGCTCCACTTCCTCGCCGAGAAGCAGGGCCTGCGGCTGTCCCGCGAGGAGGTCGCCGCCGATCCCGCCCTCTGCGTCCGCCTGGGCATCCGGTACCTGCGCACCCTGCAGGATCGCTTCGGAGGGGACCTGGACTTCGCCCTCATGGCCTACAACGCGGGGCCCACCCGCATCCGCAAGGCCATCAAGGAGGGGGAGGTGGAGGTCTTCCGGCGCTACCCCCGGCTGGTCAAGCGCGACTTCAAGCGGTTCAGGGAGGGGCAGGGCCTGGGAGGGGACTGGGCCCTGGCGCAGCGTGAAGGCAGCGAGCAACCTCCGGGCCCCTGAGATTGGGGTGAATGCCCGCCCGTCACGCGCGTTCACATTCGTGTACGCGCGCCTTGTCCGGTCCCTCGGGGTGCGCTAATGGGGCTGCAAGTTCCTGGGACCTTTGAGGATTTCCAGGAGTGAAGCACATGCACCGCTCGATCTTTGCCACCGCTCTCATCGCGCTCGCGGCCCTGATGGTGCCCGGCACGGCCCTCGCCGCCTCCGTGTACCTCAACGGCGTGCGCATTGACGGGGTCACCAACCAGAAGTTCGAGAAGGCCACCGTCCGCCTCGATGAGAATGGAGATGTCCACATCGATGCGCCGGGCTACGCGGTCCGCGTGCAGACGGTACCGTCCACCGCGCCCGCTCCCACGCCGGCTCCCACACCCGCCCCCGCGGCTCCCGTGGCAGCCCCTACGGCTCCGCCGCCCGCCGCGCCTGTCGCCCCACCGGCTCCAACTCCGCCAGCCCCGGCCGAGCCCGAGGAGCCCGCGCGCCTCACCCGGCGCTACTGGCTGGTGACCGAGCAGCCCACCACGGGCATGGCGGAGTACGACATCGACCTTTATATTAACTCCAAGTGGATCCGGAAACTCCGGAATAGCGAGGAGCAGATCATCTCGGAGATCACCCGCCACCTGCAGCCGGGCAAGAACATCATCCTGCTCAGCGCTCGCAAGGTCGCTGCTGGAGCGCGGAAGAGTTATTCGCCTCAGCACTACTTCAAGGTCATCATTGGTGAGGGCAACGAGGGCGGGAACACCGTGATGATCGACAGGCCGATCGTCACGTTCCAGCGCACGGCTGCGGACACGAAGGACGTATCCCAGGAGTTCACCCTCACCACGCGATAGCGCCCGAGGAGGCGGCTGGTACCTTGTTCAATATCGACGAGAGATATCGCGGGCTGCCCGCGAGCCGCGAACAGGTGATCGCGCTCCATACGTCGCTCAACTCGCCGCACCTGTTCATCCCGGGTAAGCCGGCGGGGCCGGCGCAGGCGTTCATCCTCGGGCTCCGCGGGTCCACGGGGTTCGCCACCTTCATCTATCTGTACCTGTCCGAGGCCGCCGAGTGCGCGGTGTACGTCTCCGGCAAGCGCAACACGAGCTTCGAGGAGTACCTGGCCGAGGAGGGCGAGGCGCTCGCCTTCGTCGAGTCCATGGGCTTCATGATGGACAACTCGAACTGGCGCTCGCTGCCGCAGCCGACGCAGGAGGAACTGCTGCGGACGCTGCCCGTCTTCTTCCGGGATCCCAAGCAGGTGCCGGCCGTCCAGAAGAAGGTGGAGGAGAAGCGTAACGCGGCCGCCACGTTGGGTCGGTTCCTCGCCGCCTTCTGATCTCCCAGCCCCGAGTCTCCCCATGTCCCGTGTCTTCTTCGCCTGGCCCCTCGCGCTCGCGCTCGTCCTCTCCGGCTGCAAGCATGTCCCTACGGAGAAGGAGCGGCAGAGCTCCGAGATCCACTACAACCTGGGCGTGCAGGCGCAGCAGGCGGGCAACATCCAGGAGGCGCTGAGCGAGTTCCAGCGCGCCGTGGAGCTGGACCCGGAGAACCCCGACGCGCGCAACGCCCTGGGCATCCTGCTGCACCTGTCCTTCCGGCGGCCCGCGGAGGCCGTGGAGCACTACCAGAAGGCGCTCGAGGTGCGGCCGGACTTCTCCGAGGCTCGGACGAACCTGGCCAACGTGCACCTGGATCAGGGGCAGTACGACCAGGCCATCAAGCTCTATGAGCAGGTGCTCAACGACATGCTCTACCCCACGCCGTTCATCGCCCAGGGCAACCTGGGGTGGGCCTATTTCAAGAAGGGCGACACGGAGAAGGCGCTGGAGAACATCCAGGCCGCGGTGACGCTCAACCCGAACTTCTGCCTCGGGTACAAGAACCTGGGCCTGATCCACGAGCAGACGGGCAACACCGAGCAGGCGTGCCAGAGCTTCACCCGCTACCGCGAGCAGTGCCCGGAGGTGGCGGACGCCTACATGCGCGAGGGCGTGTGCCTGGCCAAGCAGGGCCAGGTGGAGACCGCGCGCGAGCGCCTCGGCACGTGCGAGAGCAAGGCCTCCCAGCCGGCGCTGAAGGATGAGTGCCGCCGCCTGCGGGAGCACCTGTAGGCCCGGAACGCGCGTGGACCACGTCGACTTCGGCAGATATCTCTCCCAGCAGCGCGAGCTGCGGGGGCTGTCGCGCGAGGACATCTCCCGGGAGACGAAGATCCCTCCGAGCCTCATCGCGGCGCTGGAGGAGGGGCAGGCAGAGCGCCTGCCCTCTCGGATCTTCGTGCTGAACTACATCCGGGCCTACGCGCACGTGATCGGGCTGGCTCCCGAGGACGCCGTGCTGCGGTACGAGGAGGTGGACAAGGCCACTCCGGCGCCCAGCCCGGAGGTGCTGGAGCAGGAGCGGCGGCGGCGCGCGTGGATGGGGCTGGGGATGATGCTGCTCGTGCTGGCGCTCGGCGTGTACGCGTTTCTGGTGATGAGCGGGAAGCTTCCGCGCCCCTTCGCGGGTTGAGAGAGACCATGGAGCGCTTCGTCGACGAGGCATTGGTGCTGTCCACCATGGACTATGGTGAGGCGGACCGGCTGGTGACGCTCCTCACGCGCGAGCACGGCAAGCTCACGGCCTTCGCCGCGGGGGCGCGCAAGAGCAAGCGGCGCTTCGCTGGCGCGCTGGAGCCGTTCATGCGCCTGCGCGTGCAGATCGTGGAGACGCGCGGCAGCACCGTCCGGCTGGACAGCGTTGACATCGCGGCCGGCTACTACACGGCCCGGCAGGACCTGGCGTTGATCGCCCGGGCCCTGTACGCCGTGGAGCTGTGCCGCGAGCTGACGAGGGATCACGAGCCCCACCCGGAGCTCTTCGCGCTGCTGGCGGAGTACCTCGCCCGGCTGGACGCCAAGGAGGCGGGCCCTACCTCGCTGCTCGCCTTCGAGCTGTCCGCGCTGGCTCACGCGGGCCTGATGCCGCGCTTCGACGCGTGCGCGCTGTGTGGCGGGGAGCCCGGCGAGCGGCCCCGCTTCGATCAGTCCCACGGCGGCGCGGTGTGCGAGCCGTGCTGCGGGCGGGCCCGGGACGCGGTGGCGATCCCTCCGGCGCTGCTCTCGGGCCTGCGGGCGCTGCAGGAGGGGCACCGCACGCCGCTGCCACCCGAGCTGCGCGCGCGCGCTCGGGGCCTGCTCAACGTCTTCATCTCGCACCACCTGGGCCGGCGCCTCAAGAGCGTGGACTTCATGGCCCAGGTGGGGCTGGACTGAGGCAGCGGACGGATCAGCCGCGGACCGAGGACCGCCCCACCGGCTTGAAGGGCTGCTGCTCCACCTCCGCCGCACGCTGGGCCTCCAGCAGCGCGGCCTCCACCGCGGAGATCTGCTGCACCTGCTCGGGCTCGGGCGGAGCATCGGACACCGCCTGGAACTCCGGCACGGTATTCGCGCGATCCTTCCACGCGGCCTCCGCGGGGGCCTCATACTTCAGCGGATCCTCCGCGGGGGCCTCAGCGCGCAGCGGTGCATCCGGGACGCTCAGAGAGAACCCGGACTCGTTGCGCACCGAGTAGTCCTCGGTGTCCTTGAAGTAGATCTCGTACGTGGACTCGACCTGCTTCGCGTGCTGCGCGCGCGCCGAGGTGCCTTCCAGCGTCTCCTGCAGGCGCTCCTTGAACTCCGCGGTCGTCAGCAGGTTGTCGATCCCGCTCAGGTTCACCAGCGGCCGCTTGCCGAGCCCGTCGATCCCGTCCTTCTGCTGCGCGTCGAGGTTGTCGAACCCATCCTGGAAGCGCTGCTGCTGGAGCCGGGGGATCTCCTCGACGGGGGGCGTCTCCACCTGATCGCTGACAGGGGGGAGATCCTCGAGCAGTTCACCCGCTCGATCGACCTGGACACCACGCTTCAGACGAATGGCGCTCACGTGGGAATTTTCGGAGGCCACGAAGCGAAGTTGCGTCTCTCGCGCTTCAGGGAAGCTCTGTCGCCGGACAGAAGCCTGACAGAGGTGCGCAAGCCTGGATGTAGGTGTGCGGCTGTCCCACAGTGTCGGCACAGTAGAAGCGAGTGCCCGACTCGTTCTCCACCTGGAAGCCCTTGCACCTGAAGGTCTGCCCGGGCGCGTTGGGATCCGAGGGACAGGCGCCGCCCTCGCCGGTGGTGCAGGAGAAGATGACATCCGTGCAGTCGAACCCCGAGGGACAGTCCTCATTGCTGGCGCAGTGCGAGCCGCAGAAGTTGCGCGACTGGCCCTCGCTGATGAAGGTGAGGCACGAGGCGGCCGAGCCGCAGACGCCGGGGGAGGACGTGCAGTCTCGGCAGTCCACGCGGCCCGAACGGTCGGCGCACACTCCCGAGGAGGGGGCGCAGAACAGGTTCACCTCGCAGCTGGCGTTGATGCGGCAGAACTCGCGGCACTGCCCGCCCTCGCAGGCCTGCTTGTCGGGACAGTCCGCGTCCCGGCGGCACCCCGGGCGGCAGCGTGCCATTCCGGGATCGCAGAGCTGCCCGAACGCGCAGTGCTCGTCGATCGTGCAGGGCCCGCTGGGGATGCAGTGGTCCGTGGTGATGTCGCAGAAGTTGCCGCTGGGGCAGTCGGCGTTCGTCGTGCAGTTGCCGAGCGCCTGGCAGAACCCGAGGCTGTTGCAGTACTGGCCCGCCCTGCAGCCCGAGTTGTCGCGGCAGCGGCAGGCGCCGGAGGCCGCGTCACAGAAGCTGCCAGGGCCACACGCCGCGTCGCTGATGCAGACGCAGCGCTCCCCGGCCGGATCCTTGCGGTAGCCGGGCGGGCAGCACGAGTCGCCGTTGCACACGCACGCCTTCACCGTGGCGTTGTACGTGTGGTCCACCGGGCAGCAGGAGGTCCGCGCGCAGACACAGTCCTTGCGCTCGGGATCGTAGCGGTGATCCACCGGGCAGCACTCGTCCGAGCTGCACACGCAGCGCTCCGCCACGGGATCGAACCGGAAGCCCTGGGGGCAGCAGCTGTCCGCCGTGCAGCGGCACGCGCCCTGCTGGGTGTCGAAGGTGTAGCCGGCGGGGCAGCACTCCTGCTCACCGCACTCGCAGCGGCCCGCCTCCGCGTTCCACACGTAGGCCACCGGGCAGCAGGCGTCATCGCGGCAGACGCAGGACTCGCTCGCCTCGGAGTACTCGTGGCCCTCCGGACAGCAGGCGGTGTCGCGGCACACGCACACCCCCGCCTCGCAGCTCATCCCCTCCGGGCACGCCTGATCCGTGAGGCACTCGCAGGTGTCGCCGTTGGAGGCGTAGCCCACGGGGCACTCCGGCGTGAGGGCCGTCCGCGCGCAGGCCGACAGCCCGAGCAGGGCCAGGGACGCAAACAGGAGGAGGGCGGTGGAGCGGTTCACGGGACCTCAGGGGAGGGCGATGGCGTACTCGAAGCGCAGGACCGCGCCCGGGGGAGGCACGTAGTTGCCCAGGAAGGTGACGCTCTGGGTGTCCGCGCGGTACTGCCACCCGTTCACCACGTCCCTGGGCACCTGGGTCCCGTTGACGAGGACGGTGAGCGAGGCGGAGTCCGGCTTCAGCGACAGCGGGAAGACGCGGCGCAGGGTGTTGAGGGCCTGGGCGATCTTCACCAGCGTGCCCTCGAAGGACACGTCGCAGATGGAGCCGATGATGCCGCCCGTCTTCGTGGCGGCCGTGCTGTAGCGGAACGCGGGCTCGGCCAGGCCGCCGTAGTAGACCTCCTCCCCCGGCGGGAAGCAGCCGTCCGGCGTGGTGCCGCCAATGACGGAGAGCGAGGAGAGGTTCTCGTTGCCCGGCCCCTTCAGGCTGCGCAGGAAGCGCGCGTAGTAGTTGGCGTCACCATAGGAGCTGTCGTCCTCGTCGGTGACGACGATGACGGCGAGCGCGGCGTTGGGGCGCAGGAAGCCCGCGTTGGGGCCGCTGAGGTTGGGCTCGGTGAGCGCCAGCTCCATCATCCGGAAGCCCTGCTCCAGGCGCGCGCGAGAGCCGGAGGGGAAGGTGGTGTTCTGGAGGAAGATCTCGCGCGGATTGGGCGTCTCGTTGGTGATGATCTTCGTGGTGCCGCGCAGCGTGCCCCGATCATTGTGGTTCGTGGAGATGACGCCCATGTGGAAGCGCACCTGGAGCGCGAGCAGCTCCTCCAGGAAGCGCGAGAAGTTGTCGGTGAGCGTCTGCCGCTGGTTGGCCATGGAGCCGGAGTCGTCCACCACCCAGAGGATGTCGACGATCCCATCCGCCTGGCGCTGCACGTCCACCTGCACGGCGGGAATGGCTGGCGGATCGCGCACCTCGACGCGCCGGGTGACGGAGCGGTCCACGGAGGGAGGCAGCAGCTCCACGGGAGAGACACGCGGCGGGGCCACGGAGGGCACGGCCTCGCCGCGCCCCACCTCTCCGCCCACGTTGTCACAGCCGGGGGCCGCCAGCAGCGCCACGAGCAGCAGGCCGAGACGAAGCTTCATGGCGCGGAGAATGTCGTAAGCGCCTCGGGCGCCGCAAGTTCGTGGCCGGTCGGATCCGAGCGAGGTGTGACAGGAAAGTCGCGATCCTGGTTTGCGGGCGCCGACCATGCCGGGCATCATCGAGCCCATGGCGCCAGGGCCGGCTGGGATGAGCGCCGCAGATCCGAATCCCATGAAACCCGTTCATGTCCTCGTGTTGTGCCTTGCCGTCACCAGCTGTCAGTGCGGCACGGAGCAAGTGCCCAACCCCATCACCCTGCGCCTCCGCAACGACACCTCTCAGGCGATCTTCGTCGACGCGACGGGCGGGCGGCAGGGGCTGAGCGTGCAGCGCCGACAGGACCAGGCGTGGAGCACGTTCGTGGAAGAGCTCGGGTGCGACTGTCAGTCGTGCGAGCGCCACTGTGACTCCGCCTGCTTCTGCCCGGCGGCGGCGCCGCAGGCGCCCCGGGTGCTCAAGGTTCCCCCAGGCGCGACGGTCGAGCGCGTGTGGACCGGCTTCGTCCAAACACTCGAGGAGGTCTCCGCGTGCGGGATTGCCCCAGGCCAGTCCGACACCTGCCTGGAGGCGGACGTCCCTCCGCTCGACGAGACCCTCCGGCTCCAGCTCTGCTACGCGCTGGCCGTGCCCGGCCTCGGCCCCACGGATGGGAGCGCCCCCGTGCCCGGCCTCTTCCCCGTGGACTCCCAGGTGTGTGTCCACCAGGAGTTCATCACCGCGGACGGAGAGGTGGAGATCCGCCCACCCCCTCCGTCCCCGTGCTCCCAGGACACGGAGTGCACCGCGCCAGCGCTCTGCCTGCAGCAGGTGTGCACCACCACCTGCCCGGCGCATGACTTCCGCCCCATGGGTGGCGCCTGGCAGGTGCGCGTCCTGGAGCCCGAGGAGCAGGGCGTCCCCGGCTTCTTCTCCCGCGGCACCGGTGCAGGGGGGCGGCGGCTCCTCGCCGGCACCGGCACCCTCACCTCCGTGCGCTACTCCAACGGCACCATGACGCTCCAGCTCTCGCGCGCGGCGGCTCCCTCCGGCGAGTACAAGGCGACCATCGCCCTCTCGCTTCCTCCGGAGGCCGCGGTGCCGCTCCAGGTCGGCGAGTCGCTGGCCGTGCACGTGGTGGATGCCTCCACCTCCGCGATCCCCGAGAACCGCGCGCTCGCGCTCCGGGAGGCGGGAGGGGCCCTGCTGCTGGCGGCGGATCCGGGGCAGCTCGGCGCGGTGCTGGGGAGCGAGGAGACGAGCCCCTTCACCGTGAGCTCGCTCCCAGGCGCCGTGGGCTGCGAGGACACCCCGTGCGGCAAGCGGGCCTTCCACCGCACGGAGTTCCGCGGCGGCACCACCGCGGTGGCGCTCGAACCGGGGGAGAGCGAGGAGGTGGTTGCCTCCAGCGCCACCTGGAACGTCATCAACCTCTCCAATAGCAGCTATGGGTCGACTTCCTGCGCGCTCGCGAGCCAGATGCCCTACGTCCTCGTCAACCGGCGAGTGGCCCAGGGCCCCTGAAACAAGGCGGTTTCAGTTCGAGGAGACGTGACCGGCGCCAGGGCGACCGGTAGCATGCAGGCTGCCCATGCCAAGACAGGCATCCGCCACCGGGGCTGACCCCTACCGCGGCCGGAAGATCGCAAGGTACGAGATCCTCACCCGACTCTCCGTGGGGGGCATGGCGGAGCTCTTCCTTGCGTTCACCTCGGGGCCGGGCGGCTTCCGCAAGTTCGTCGCGCTCAAGCAGATCCTGCCGGACGTCAAGACCGACGAGTTCGTGAAGATGTTCCTGGACGAGGCGCGCATCACCGCGGCCTTCTCCCACCCGAACATCGGCCAGGTGTTCGAGCTGGGGCAGGACGACGACGAGCTGTACCTGGCGATGGAGTTCCTGCCCGGTCAGAACCTCGAGCAGGTGCTGATCGCGGCCAGCCGCTTGCGCCCGTTGCCCGTGGGCTTCGCCGCCCGCGTCGCGCGCGACGTCTGCCTGGGCCTGCACTACGCCCACCACTTCACCGCCCCCTCCGGCCGCAGGGTGGCGGTGGTGCACCGGGACATGGCCCCGCGCAACGTGATGATCACCTACGACGGCGTGGTGAAGGTGATCGACTTCGGCATCGCCAAGGCCAAGGGGCGCATTGCCCGGACCCGAGTGGGCATGGTGAAGGGGACCAGCGGGTACATGTCCCCCGAGCAGGTCCGGGGCCAGGATCTCGACGGGCGCAGCGATCTCTTCACCACCGGCGTGCTGCTGCACGAGATGCTCTGCGGCCAGCGCCTGTTCGACACCTCGGACGAGGACGCGATGATGCGGCAGATCGCCAATGCCGACATCCCGCCGCCGCGCTCGATCAACCCGGACGTGCCCGAGGCGCTCGATGCCGTGGTGATGCGCGCCCTCGTGAAGGACCCGGCCCGGCGCTTCGCCACCGGGCGCGAGATGGCCAAGGCGATCGAAGTCGCCATGGGGCCGGAGATCTTCGACGAGGAGGCGGTGGCCGAGCTGATGCAGTCCCTCTTCGCGGAGAAGCGCCTGAAGACGCTCGCGCTCCTGGACTACGCCAGCCATGACGACGAGCGCGTGAGCGACATCGTCGAGGCGCTCCAGGAGAAGACGATCGGGGAGGCGCCCGAGCCGGAGCGGGAGCCCGCCGAGGCTGCCGCCACGGATCCCATGAGGGCGCTGCCCCACCTGGAGCCCGCGGCACGTCCCGCTCCACGGCGAGCCAGCGCGGGCGCGAGGCTTTCACAGCGCAAGCAGGCGTCGGGAGGCGATCCGCCCAGGGCCCGGCCATTCCCAGCCCAGGCCCGGCTGGGCTCGGAGGCCGCGCTGCGCCGGGAGCAGCTCGTCGACGACGATGCACCCACGCAGGTGGGGATCGTGCGTGGGGCGCCTGAGCGCTCCCCCGAGCCCGAGCCCCGAGAGAGTCGGCGTCCCCCGAAGATGGGCATCTACACGCTTGGCCCCGTGGCGCCCAAGGCACCCGCGGAGCCGAGGTCCATCCCGGAGGACAGCGAGACGGTCGAGACCTCGCTGGTGTCGGAGGTCTCCCGGGTGTCGCGTGTCTCCATGGCGCTGACGGCCCTGCACCGCCCCGCGCGCCGGACGCTGTGGCTCATCGGCGCCATGGTGCTGGCGGGCCTCGCGGTGCTCTTCATGCCGGCGTCCCTGAGGAGCAGGCTCGGCGCATGGTTCACCTCCGCCGGCCAGTCTGCGTCCCAGCAGCTCGCCCCCCCACCCGAGCCCCAGGCCGCGCCCCCTCCAGCCCCCGCTCCGACGGCCCCCAGCCCCGCGGCGCCACCCGCGGATGCCTACGAGCCTCCGCCGCCCGCCGAGGAGCACGGCGCCCAGCAGGCGCGCCCCGAGCAGGAGAGCCCCACTCCCGCCAAGGACTCCCAGCCCGCGAGTCCCACGCGAAGCGTGACGAAGCCTGGGGGAATCCCCAAGAAGGCGCCCAAGGCCGCCGCCGTGGCTCCCGCGAAGAAGCCTGACGCGCCTCCTTCCCCATCTGTTGAAACTCCAGCAATTCAGGATAAGTCGGAGGGGCAGGAGGGGGCCGCGCCCGCCGAGGAGGCGCCCGAGCCTATCGAGCCCTCCACCGGGCCCGCCGAGGTTGATCCCTCCATCCAGCCGCTGGAGCTCTCCCCACCGTCGACCTCCGGCGAGGGCCTGTAGCTTCCCTGGAGCGCTGGGCAGCGAGCAACCCCGTGACGGGATGGGGTTCCACGGCTAGCATGGGGTCCTCGATGGCGATTCAGGGAGGAGCCCCGGCGGACGATCCCGACCGTGGGCGGCGCATCAGCAAGTACGAGATCCTCACGCGGCTCTCCGTGGGAGGTATGGCGGAGTTGTTCCTGGCGTTCACCTCGGGCCCAGGCGGCTTCCGCAAGTTCGTCGCGCTCAAGCAGATCCTGCCGGACGTCAAGACCGACGAGTTCGTGAAGATGTTCCTGGATGAGGCGCGCATCACCGCGGCCTTCTCCCACGCGAACATCGGCCAGGTGTTCGATCTGGGCGAGGAGGCCGGCGAGCTGTACCTGGCCATGGAGTTCCTGGCCGGCCAGAACCTCGAGCAGCTCATGAAGGCGGTGGACAAGCGGGACGAGCCGCTGTCCCCGGGCTTCGCCGCCCGCGTGATCCGCGACGTCTGCCTGGGGCTGCACTACGCGCACCACTTCGTCGATCCCTCGGGCCGCTCCGTCGCGGTGGTGCACCGGGACATGTCCCCGCGCAACGTGATGGTCACCTACGACGGCGGGGTGAAGGTGATCGACTTCGGCATCGCCAAGGCCAAGGGGCGCCTGGGCCGCACGGCGGTGGGCATGGTGAAGGGGACGGGCGGGTACATGTCCCCCGAGCAGGTGCGCGGGCACGAGCTCGACGGGCGCAGCGACCTGTTCTCCGCCGGCGTGCTGCTGTACGAGATGCTCTGCGGCCAGCGCCTGTTCAACGCGCCCGGCGACGCCGCGATGATGATGCAGATCGTGGAAGGGGAGATCCCTCCGCCTCGCACGATCAACCCCGCGGTGCCCGAGGCGCTCGATGCCGTGGTGATGCGCGCGCTCACGCGCGACAAGTCCAAGCGCTTCGCCACCGGGCGCGAGATGGCCAAGGCCATCGAGGCGGCCATGGGGCCGGAGATCTTCGACGAAGAGCGGCTGGCCGCGCTGATGGAGGAGCTCTTCGCGGAGAAGCGCCAGAAGACCCGCGCGCTCCTGGAGTACGCCAGCCGCGATGACGCCCGCATCAGCGAGGCCGCGGGCGCCCTCCAGGATGATCCCGGAGACGCGGCGCTCACCGCGCCCGTGAAGCGGGTGCCCAGGACCCGGCCCACGCCGGCGCCGGTTCCCTCCGCGCGTCAGGGCTCGGGGACGCCTCCTCCCCGCGCGCGCAAGCCCGGGAGCAACCCCGCGCAGACCGCCGTCCCCTCCACGCCTCGGGGGGCTCGGCCCCGCATCACCGCCCGCCAGGAGGTGGAGGAGGCGCCCGAGGCCGAGGATCAAGAGCCAGACAACACGCTGGCCACGCAGCCCTTCAAGGCGCGTCCCGGAGGGCGACCGGGGGCCCGTCCGATACCCCCCAGGCCTGCCCGGACGCGTCCGCCCCCCGGCACTCCGGTGGACGAGGACAGCCAGGGGTCTCGCTGGGCCGGACGGCTGTTCCTCCTGGTCTTCTTCGGCGCGATTGGCGGCCTGCTCTACCTGGAGCCGGTCCGGGCCATGCTCAAGCCCGGGTATGACTCCGCCGTCGCCTGGGTGAGGGCGGAGCTGGAGCTCGACCCACCGCCTCCGCCCGAGCAGGTGCCCTGGCCGCCGCCGCCCCTGAAGCCGCCACCGAATCCGCTGGCGCCGCAGGAGAACAGCCCACCTCCCGAGCCCACCCCGAGCGAGGCCACGGCGGCCGCGGCCGATCCCGCCCCCTCGGAGGACCCCAAGGCGAAGGATGGCAAGGGCCCGGAGAAGTCGGGCGGCGCCGTCGCCAAGACGCCGAAGACTGGCACCTCCAAGCCGAAGCCTCAGCAGGTGGCGAAAGCCGAGCCTGGGACGGGCCCTGGGGCGACCACCCCCACGGCGGTCACCGGGACGCCGCCCAAGGATCTGAATGAGCAGCTGCAGGACGAGCCCAATACCACGGTGGAGGCGAGACCCGAGGGCCAGGCGGAGCTGGTGGACACCAGCAGTCCCCAGGCCATGAAGAAGGCCAAGATCGGGCTGCTCACCCTCAGGACGGTGCCCCCGGCGGCGGTGTATGACGGCCAGACGAGCCTGGGCACCACGCCGCTGGTCAAGGTCCCCCTCAATGCCGGCACCTACCGCCTGCGCCTCGTGGATCCGGAAGGCAACAGTCGGCTCTTCTCCGCGCCCGTCGATGTCGCGAAGGAGAAGAAGTACACCATTCGTCTCGGGGACCTCCCTCTGTACGAGGACTGACTGTCGTCCTTGACGGTCTCGGACCCCATCACTAGGGTCCGCGCGACCATGTACTTCCAGGATCTGATCCTCACGCTCCAGAACCACTGGGCCCGCCATGGGTGCATCATCGCCCAGCCGTATGATCTCGAGGTCGGCGCGGGCACCATGGCCCCCACCACCTTCCTGCGCGCGCTCGGCCCCGAGCCTTGGAATGTGGCCTACGTGCAGCCCTCCCGGCGCCCGGCCGACGGCCGCTTCGGCGAGAACCCCAACCGCCTGTTCCAGCACCACCAGTTCCAGGTCATCCTCAAGCCCGCGCCCAAGAACGTGCAGGAGCTCTACCTGGAGTCCATTCGCGCGTTCGGCATCGATCCGCACGCCCACGACATCCGCTTCGTGGAGGACGACTGGGAGTCTCCCACCCTGGGCGCCTGGGGCCTGGGCTGGGAGGTGTGGTGTGACGGGATGGAGATCACCCAGTTCACCTACTTCCAGCAGTGCGGCGGCTTCGAGTGCCGCCCCGTCTCCGCGGAGCTCACCTACGGGCTGGAGCGCATCTGCATGTACCTGCAGAACGTGGAGAACGTCTTCGACATCGAGTGGGTCAAGGGCGTGAAGTACCGCGAGGTGTTCCACCCCAACGAGGTGGAGATGAGCAAGTACGCCCTCCACGAGTCGGATCCGCAGATGCTCTTCGCGCTGTTCGACGCGTACGAGAAGGAGTGCAAGCGGCTCATCGAGCGCCAGCTCCCGCTGCCCGCGTATGACTACGCGCTCAAGTGCTCGCACTCGTTCAACCTGCTGGACGCGCGCGGCGCCATCTCGGTGACGGAGCGCGCCAACTTCATCAAGCGCGTGCGCGACAACGCCCGCCTGTGCGCGGAGGGGTACCTGCAGATGCGCGAGCGGCTGGGCTACCCGCTGCTGAAGTCGCCGTGGACGGTGGGCGAGCAGCTCCCGGTGCTCGAGGGCAAGCCGGCCAGCGACTACTGGAACCACGTGAAGCTCAACAAGCCCGTGGAGAAGGCGGAGGTGGCCCGTGGCGCGTGATCTGCTGCTGGAGGTGGGCGCGGAGGAGATCCCGGCCTCTTTCATCGGCCCCGCCCTGGAGGACCTCAAGCGCGTCATCACCGAGCGCCTGGAGGCGGCGCGCCTCAAGCACGGCGAGGTGCGCACCTACGGCACGCCGCGGCGGCTGGCGGTGTGGATCAAGGAGGTGGCGGACTCCGGCGAGGACGTCACCAGCGAGAAGCTCGGCCCGAGCGTGAAGGCGGCCTTCGACAAGGAAGGCAAGCCCACCGTGGCCGCCACCAAGTTCGCCGAGTCCCTCAAGGTGCCGGTGAGCGAGCTGGGGAGGACCCAGACGGCCAAGGGCGAGTACCTGTCCGCCAAGGTGCAGGAGAAGGGCCGCCCGGCCACGGAGATCCTCCCGGAGACGCTGCACGCGGCGGTCCACGGCATCAACTTCCGCAAGTCCATGCGCTGGGGTGATGTGGATCAGGCCTTCGCGCGGCCGGTGCAGTGGCTGGTGGCGCTGCTGGGCGGCGAGGTGGTGCCGGTCGTCTTCGGGGACGTGAAGAGCGGCCGCACCACGTACGGCCACCGCTTCCTGGCGCCCGGCGCCATCGAGCTGGCCCGGCCGGCCGACTACGAGGCGGCGCTGGAGAAGGCGCACGTGGTGGCGGACATCCCCAAGCGGCGCGCGCTGCTGCTGGAGAAGATCCGCGCGGCGGCCAAGGGCACCGGCGGCCAGCTGCTGGAGGACGAGGCGCTGGTGGATCAGGTGACGAACCTGGTGGAGCTGCCTGCGCCCGTGGTGGGCACCTTCGAGGCGCGGCACCTGGAGCTGCCGCCCGAGGTGCTGGTACAGGAGATGAAGAGCCACCAGCGCTACTTCTCCCTCGCGGATGCCAAGGGCAAGCTGCTGCCCAAGTTCATCGCCGTGTCCAACACGCCGGTGAAGGACGAGAAGCTGTCCGTGCGCGGCTACGAGCGCGTGCTGCGCGCGCGCCTGGCGGATGGGCGCTTCTTCTTCGACGAGGACCGGAAGACGCCGCTGCTGGAGCGGGTGCCGAAGCTGGCCCGCGTGGTGTGGCAGGGGCAGCTCGGCAGCTACGCGGAGAAGGTGGATCGGTTCCGGGCGCTCGGCGTGTTCCTGGCGGAGCGGGCGGGCAAGGCGAGCGAGCGCTCCACCATCGAGCAGGCGGCCACGCTGGCCAAGGCGGATCTCGTCACCGGCATGGTGGGTGAGTTCCCCGAGCTGCAGGGCGTGATGGGCCGTGAGTACGCGCGCGCCGCCGGGGAGCCGGAGGCGGTGGCCCTGGCCATCTTCGAGCACTACCTGCCGCGCAACGCCAACGACGCGCTGCCCACGCAGGATGCGGGCGCGCTGATCGGCCTGGCGGACCGGCTGGACACCCTGTGCGGCATCTTCGCCATCGGCAAGTCGCCCTCCGGCGCGGCGGACCCGTTCGGCCTGCGGCGCGCCTGCCTGGCCATC
This sequence comes from Myxococcaceae bacterium, assembly GCA_016926755.1. GTDB lineage: Bacteria > Myxococcota > Myxococcia > Myxococcales > Myxococcaceae > Hyalangium. The sequence goes on from JAFGNZ010000375.1 coordinate 17,167, forward strand.
GTCCACATCGTGCTCGGGCGCGGGTACCGCTTCTCGCTGTCGGCGGCGGTGGACGAGGCGCTCAAGCTGCTGGAGCCGAAGCTGCGCAACCTCAAGCGCAAGCCGGGCGAGCCCGAGCCGCGAGAGCAGGTGCTGGAGTTCTTCCGCGGACGGCTCAAGGCGCTGTGGTCGGAGAGCTACCGGACGGACGTGGTGGAGGCGGTGCTCTCGGTGGGCTTTGACGACCTGGTGGCGGCGCGCAAGCGGCTGGAGGCGCTCAGCGGCCTGGTGGGCCACGCGGACTTCACCCCGCTGGCGGCGGCCTTCAAGCGCGTGGTGAACATCGTGGAGAAGCAGGGCAAGGACGTGTCGAAGGGGCAGACCCTCCCGGAGAAGTTCCGGGACGAGCCCGAGCGGGCCCTCCACGCCGCCTTCACCCAGGCCAGCGGCCGGGTCGCCGCCTTCGTGAAGGCGGACGACTTCTCCGGAGCCCTCAAGGAGATCACCGGCCTGAAGCCTGCGGTGGACACCTTCTTCGACAAGGTGACGGTGATGGCCGAGGACAAGGAGCTGCGCGAGAACCGCGTCCGCTTCCTCACGGAGATCGGCGCCCTGTTCAACCAGGTGGCGGATTTCTCCAAGATCCAGGCAGAGGCCAGCTCCGCCTAGGAGAGCGGGCGGGCTGACGGCTGGGGAATAGGCGCAACCCTTTATGGTTGCCCGGGGCAGGGGTGGTTCCTACACTCCGCCCCCTTCTGATGCGCCCCCTCATCCTCATCTCCGCGTTGGTCTGGGCGGGGTGTGCCGACAATATCGAGACACGGCACCCTCCCACTGACCGTTTCGTCTACCCCAGCGGGATCGCCCACCTGCCGGTGGTCGGCTCCACGAACGGCGCGCTCTACGTCGCGAGCGCCAACTTCGACAAGTGCTTCGACCGAGGCACCCTGTTGGCGGTCAACCTGGACGCCGAGGGCCTGGGGTTGCCCGCGCTCGGCGCCGTAGGCCCGAGTGATCCCCCGGTGGAGATCACCGATCTCCAGATCGGCGCCGAGTCCTTCGTGGAGATCGAGAGCTTCGCGGGGCAGATGGCCCTGTGGAACCCGGGCGGCAGGGACCCGCGGCTCTTCGTGCCCACGCGCGCCGAGGAGAGCTACCTGCACGCCATCGACATCAATGCGCAGAGCCCGACGACGCTGAGTTGTCGGGGCATGGAGGAGCGCAACTGCATCCCGGGCGCCCTGTCGCTGACGAGCAACATCTCGGGCTCCCAGGAGGATCTGCCGCGCGCCCCGGCGCCGCTCGGGGTGACCATCGGCAGGGACTCTCCCGAGGTGTGGGTGACGCACATCGAGGCCGCGGACTCGCCGGCCCGCACCGCGCAGGGCTTCCAGACGTACCTGGTGCGCCTGCCGGATGCGGGCGCGGAGCCGCTGAGCCTCAGCACCGAGAACTTCATCTCCCTGTCCTCGGGGGGGCTCGCGATTGGCGGTGCCCACGCGACGGCCCTGGGGAAGCGCTACACGTACGTCACGGGCCGCTCCTTCGGGCTGGGCGTGCAGGCCCAGGGCGCGAACTTCCTGTTGCGGCTGGTTGACCGCAGCAACACCAGCCGCGTCCTGGAGACGGGCCTCAGCACCAACTACCGGACGCTCGAGGCGCGGGATGTGGTGCTGGGCGAGTACAACCAGGCCCTGGACAAGGAGCGCCTCTACATCGTCGCGCGCGGGCCAGACTCCCTGATCGTCGTGGACGTGCTGGGCGTCAGCTCCGATGTGCCGACCGTCGCCATCGTGGACGCCGTGCTGCTGCAGGACGGCGCCAGCTACGCGAAGGTCATCCACCGCGGGGCGCCCGGGGTGGATGATGACGTCGTCGCGGTGACGTGCACCGCGTCCGCGCGGAGGCAGGGCGTGGTGGCCCTCTACGACACGCGCCTGGGGCAGATCGTCAAGCAGGTGGATGCCGTGGGCTCGCAGCCCTTTGGGATCGCCCTGCACCAGCCGAGCGCCACCGCCGCCCGGCTCTTCGTCACCAACTTCGGCGACGGGCGCGTCGCCGTGATCGACATCCCTGATCTCTACAAGCCGCAGGATGCGCGCCTGGCCGCCTACCTTGGCGCCCGCCAGGGGCGCGACGAGAAGCAGGGGACCTCTACGTGTGAGCAGCAGGAGACCGAGCCTTGAGGCACGTCATCGTATTCCTCGCGCTGGCCGCGGGGCTTCTCAGCGGGTGCTCCGACACGGAGGCGGTCCCTCAGCCCGTGGGGCTGGGGGGGACCTATGATCTGGCCCTCATGGGCCGGTACGTGTTCGTCACGTCCTCGGATCGCAATGAGCTGCGCGTGCTGGATCTCGAGGCCAGCCCCCGTGACTTCGTCCGGGCGCCCAACCCGCTCGAGCCGTTGGCCGTCCCGGTGCTGCCGCGGCCGTCGAGCCTGACGCGCGACGTGCGGTACAAGGACGAGGGAGGCCAGGTCAACGAGGACACGGCGGGCCCCTACGTCTACGCGCGGAGCTTCGGCTCCGACGAGATCTCCGTGGTGGCGGGGGATCCGGCCTACTTCAAGGAGCTCAAGCGGCTGGAGGGGCTCGGCTTCGTCACGGCGTTCGCGGCGCGGGGACCGGAGGGCAATCGCGCTACCAGCGTCCTCTACTACGCCGTGCAGAATGGCCCGGACGCGACGCTCTACCGGGTGAGCCTGCCAGGGCCGGACACCCTCACGCAGGACACGGCCTTGACTTTCGAGCCGCTGCCGGCGGTGACGATGCAGGGCGAGACGGTGACCGCGCTGCTCGTGCTGCCGCCGCCGCCGGGGCAGGGGGCGCTGGATCCGCAGCCGCTCGTCATCGCCACCCGGAGCACGACGGGCGCCGGAGGACGGACGTTCCGTCTGGAAGTCAACAATCCCCAGGCGACCCCGGTGAACTATCAGTTCGGGGTCCCGGTGCGCCTGCTGGCCACGCACCCCAGGGCGGAGGTGCCCGAGCCCGAGTGGGTACAGTGCGCGTTCGATCCGGAGAGGAAGAGCGGAGAGGCCTTCCTGCCCCCGGAGCCGGTGCCGGCGGGGCAGAACGTGTTCGGGGTGCTCGAGGAGGGCTCCTGCGGCGGCCAGCCAGAGTGCTCGGGAGTCGTCGCGGTGGATGCGAGCACGGGCGCGCGAGCCACGGACGCCACGGGGCTGCCCATGCTCCCCATCCAGACCGGCGGGGCGCTGCCGACCGGGTTGACGCTGGCGGCGGGGGCCGAGGTGCGGATCGACTGCCGGGGCGACTTCAACGGCGTGGTGAAGCGCCCCCTGGTGGGGATCGTCCCGGCCTCCAACGGGGAGATCACCCTCTTCGACGCGCTCAACATGCGGCAGTTCGATCTCAACCATCAGGTGGAGGCCGGCTATGCCTTCTCGCTGATCGACAGCGCCGGAAGGGACAAGGACTTTACCGTGGAGGAGCTCCGGACCCACCTCTCCGCGCAGGTGCTCTACGGGGTGACTCGGGACAACACCTACCGCCTCGTGTTCCAGGGCCTGCTGCCAGGCCTCGTGGAGCTGCCCAGGACGGACAGGGAGTGCGCCCCCGGCTCCGGGAGCACCTGCTTCGCGGTGGCCACCAGCGCCGTCCAGAACGTGGACGTGGGGGACGTGATCGTTCTGCAGGGCGCGGCGGGCTCGTGCGAGGCGGAGCTCGTCGTGAGCGAGAAGCGGGAGTCAGAGCTCGTCACACAGACGCCCATCCCCGCGCAGTGCTCCAGCACGGAGCTGCCGAACTTCTCCGTGCGCGCCGCCAGCGCGGCCCGGCCCTTCGTGGTGTCCAGCGACAGGGCGGGCTTCCTCGGGCGCGTGGGGGAGGGCATCCCCCTCTCCGTCCCCGGCAGCTACTTCTTCCACCCTGGGCCCGTCCTGCAGCCGGATCCCCAGGAGCTCGTCCTGACGTTGAACCTGATCGCCCGCGGCCTCACGCGCGGGGACCAGTACGTCCTGAACACCCTCTCCAACTACCAGCCCTTCGTCTTCGGGGTGGACACCGCGACCGTGACCTCCGGGCTGGCGGCCTACCGGCTCCCTGGCTCCGTGGTGTACACGCAGGTAGGAGACGCACACTACGCCTATGTTGCCTATCCCTCAGCGGATGGCATTCTCCAGGTGGCCCTGGAAGCCATCCAGGACAATGCCGCCAACTCAACCGGGCTGGTAAAATTCGAGTAATTGGGCGGGACGGGACGGCTCTGCTATCGTTCCCACCTCTCAGACTTTCCGAGTCGACACCGATGATTGACCAGAACTCCCGCCCCGCTCGTAAGGTTGGTATCGCCGACCACCTGTGGGAGACGTTTGAAGAGATGGCCCAGCAGATGGGCTCGGACCGCGACGCGCTCATCAACCAGGCGCTGTTCATGTTCGCGCGGCTCAACGGGTTCATCGAGGTGGGCAAGTCCTCGCGCGCCGAGGTGCCGGCGCCGCTCAACGTGGTCTCCTCTGTGCCGCCGCAGCCCGTGCGCCCCTCGGGCGGTGGGCTCCCCGTGGGCAAGTCCGGGCCACCGGTGCTCTCCGCGGCCCCCGCGCCCGTCAAGCCCGCGCCCATCCGGGACGAGCCCTCGTCCCGTCAGCCCCCGCGCCCGGTGGATGATCGCCCCTCGTCCAACGCCCTGGACAATGATCCGGTGCGCCGCGAGGTGGCCGAGCGCGTGCTGGAGACCGCCGCCGAGCTCGAGCGCCTCATCAAGGGCAAGAACGAGCCACCCCAGCCGGTGGACGACGACGCCCTGGACGAGGATCAGCCTCCTGACGCGCCCGAGGACTCGGGCCTGCAGGACATGGGCGATGACCGGCGCGACGACGAAGAGCCCATGGACGATGAGGCGGGTGACGAGGAGGGCGCCGCGCTCTACCTCATCACCGAGACGGGCGATCAGCAGAAGATCGTCAATGATCGCTTCATCATCGGCCGCGGCAAGCACTGCGACTTCGTGATCAACTCCGGCAAGGTCTCCCGCGAGCACGCCGTGATCCTGCGCGAGGGTGCTGACTACTTCATCGAGGATCTCGGCTCCTCCAACGGCACCTGGTTCAACAAGCAGCGCATCAAGCGGCGGAAGATCGAGGACGGGGACGAGTACTTCATCTGCAGCGAGAAGATCCGTCTCGCCGTCCGCTGAGCGCTCCCGAGCCTTCCTGGGCCTCGGGGTGTTCACCATTTGACTGAATGCGGGGCTCCCTGATTTAGTCCGGGAGCCTGTCCGGAGTCGGACAGGCGACGGATGACCCCTGTTCAGATCTCGCTGTGGACAGTGCTCGGAGTGGCCCTGGTGATCTCGGTGGTGACGGATGTCCTGCGCCAGCGGATCCTCGACATCGTCACCTATCCGCTGATGGTGATCGCGCTCGGGGTGCGCCTGGCGGCCGAGGGCCTCGGGGATCTGGAGCGGGGCCTGCTCAGCGGGCTGGTGTCGGGGGTGGGGCTGGCGGCGGTGCTCCTGCCCGGGGCGCTGCGCGGGAAGATGGGCTGGGGCGACGTGAAGCTGATGGGCGGGGTGGGGGCGGTGCTCGGCTTCCCCGCGGTGCTGGCGGCCGGGGCGTTCATCTCCCTGGCGGGTGCCTTCCAGGCGGTGGTGACGATCATCTGGAAGGGCGAGGTCTGGGACACGCTCTCCGCCGCGGGGCGGCGCTGGGCGGTGCGGGCCAGGCTGCTGCGCGAGGACACGGTGCGCGCGCCGCAGCGGCACATCCCCTACGGAGTGGCCATCGCCCTGGGGACTTTCTGGGCCATGTGGTGGCAGCAGGCAAACTCGGGTTAGCTCGGATTCGACGCGCAGAGGGGACTCGCACGATGTTCACACGCTTCACGCAGCACGCCGCGGCGCTTGGCGCCTTCCTGGTCCTGCTCCTGGGCGGCACCGCGCTGGCGCAGGAGGGCAGCACCATCGCCCTCGGCGTGGGCACGCAGAAGGTGGTCACCATCCCGGGCATCACCCGCATCGCCCTGGGTGATCCGAGCATCGCCGAGGTGAGGACCATCGGGAACAACCAGGTCCTCATCGTCGGCCAGAGCGAGGGCAAGACGACGCTGCTCATCTGGAAGAGCTCCGGCCAGCGCGTCAGCTACCTGATCGCGGTGCGGCGGCAGGATCCCAACGAGATCATCTCCGAGATCAAGAAGCTGCTGGGCGAGATCGAGGGCGTGTCCGTGCGCATGGTGGGTGATCGCATTTACCTGGACGGGCAGGCGTACACCACGCAGGACGCGGACCGGATTGATCAGGTGGTGTCGCTGTACCCGAACGTGAAGAGCTTCGTGAAGGTGGCCCCCAACGCCAAGAAGCTGGTGGCGCAGAACCTCAACGCGGCCTTCCAGAAGGCGGGCCTGCGCAACGTGCAGGCCAACGTGGTGGGCGCCACCATCTTCCTGGAGGGCTCGGTGGAGAGCCAGCAGGATCTGCAGAAGGCGGAGCTGGTGGTGAAGGCCTTCGGGGAGAAGGTGGAGAACCTGCTGGTGGTGGGCATCAAGCGGATGATCCTCTCCGAGGTGCAGTTCGTGGAGATCCGCCGCAACAGCCGGGATCGCTACGGCATCCGCTACCCCACGGACATCACCGGCACCGTGGCGGCCGGCGCCACCTTCGCCCAGGAGCTGTACCCGAGCACCTTCGGCTCGGGCACCTCCAGCGTGAACATCTCGGCGGGCTCGGAGCTGTCCTTCGGCTTCCAGGCCAATGACGGCTACGGCCGCCTGCTGGCGCAGCCCAAGCTGGTGTGCGCCAGCGGCGAGAAGGCGGAGTTCCTCGCCGGCGGCCAGGTGCCCATCCCGCTCATCACCAACAACCAGTTCTCCGTGGAGTTCAAGCCCTACGGCGTCATCCTCAACCTGCGCCCCACCGCGGACCGCAACGGCAACATCCAGACGGAGATCGAGGCGGAGGCCTCGGAGATCGACACCTCGGTGGCGGTGTCCTTCGGTGGCTCGGCCTCCATCCCCGGCTTCCGCACCCGCAAGGTGAAGACGAACGTCACCGTGCGGCACGGGGAGACGATCGTGCTGTCCGGCGTGTTCAGCCATGACGAGCAGAAGGCCGTGTCCAAGCTGCCCGGCCTGGGCCACATCCCCATCGTGGGCGAGCTGTTCAAGAGCCGCGCGTTCGACTCCACCAAGCGCGAGCTGGTCATCTTCGTCACCCCGCGCATCGTCAACCCGGACTCGGACAAGATCCGCACGATCATCGAGGACGTGAAGAGCCGCTACAAGCAGGCCCGCAGCGAGGTCAACTTCAACATCTTCGACTGAGGCGCGCCTGACTGCCTGGCTCGGGGCCGGCCTCGTCTCCGCTCGGAGGCGGGCGCCGGCCTCGCCGCTTCGCGGCCCCTTGCGAAACCCGCGCCAGCCTCTTTGAGCCTGGGAGTGCGCTTGGTACCATCCGCCCCATGTTTCTAGTCACACTTGCCGAGAAGGGCGGCGGCGTGGAGCAGATCGAGTTCGAGAAGAACGAGATCACGATCGGCCGCCTCGAAGGGAACGACATCGTTCTCGCCAAGGGCAACGTCTCCAAGTACCACTCCCGGATTGTCTCCAAGGACGGCAAGTTCATCGTCGTGGACATGAAGTCCACCAACGGCACCTTCGTGAACGGCAAGAAGATCGCCGCGCCGATGGTGCTCAAGCCTACCGACAAGGTCTACATCGGCGACTACATCATCAACGTGGAGCCGCTGGAGCAGAGCGCCACGGGCGCGGGTGTGCCCGAGGAGGAGCCGGAGGAGGGCTACGAGGACGAGCCCTACGAGGAAGAGCCTTACGAGGAGGAGCCGGCGCCCGTGCCGGCGCGCGCCCAGGCGCTGGGGGCCGCGCAGCCGGATCCCTCCAAGAAGAACATGCCGGCCTCGCTGGCGGCCTCCCTGCAGCGCAACAAGCGCAAGGTGGATCCGCGCATCGAGCGCTACACCCGGCTGCAGAAGGAGATCCATGATCGGCTGATCGAGTACCTGGATCTGCGCCGCATGGACATGGACCGGCTCGGGGACGAGGAGCTGTGGCGCCGGACCGAGAAGGCCATCCGCGACATCATCGATCAGATGGACGCGGACCAGGAGCTCCCGGAGGACGTGGACCGGGAGGATCTGCTCACCGACGTGATCAACGAGGCGCTGGGCCTCGGGCCGCTGGAGGCGTTCCTCGCGTCCGAGGACATCAGCGAGATCATGGTGAACCACGCCAACCAGATCTACATCGAGCAGCGCGGCAAGCTGATGATGTCGGAGAAGACGTTCTCCTCCAACCAGGCGGTGCTGGGCGTGATCGAGCGGATCGTCGCGCCGATCGGCCGGCGCATCGACGAGTCGAGCCCGCTGGTGGACGCGCGCCTCAAGGACGGCAGCCGCGTGAACGCCATCATCCCGCCGCTGGCGCTCAAGGGCCCGTGCATCACCATCCGCAAGTTCAAGAAGGACGCGCTGAAGATCCAGGATCTGATCAAGTACAAGACAGTGACGGCGCAGATGGCCGAGTTCCTGGAGATGTGCGTGCGGGCGCGCAAGAACATCGTCATCTCCGGGGGCACGGGCTCCGGGAAGACGACGACGCTCAACATCATCAGCTCCTTCATTCCAGAGGGGGAGCGCATCATCACGGTGGAGGACGCGGCGGAGCTGCAGCTGCCGCAGGAGCACTGGGTGCAGCTGGAGAGCCGGCCGCCCAACCTGGAGGGCAAGGGCGCCATCACCATCCGCGATCTGGTGAAGAACTGCCTGCGCATGCGGCCGGACCGGATCGTGGTGGGCGAGTGCCGCTCCGGCGAGACGCTGGACATGCTCCAGGCGATGAACACGGGCCACGACGGCTCGCTCACCACGCTGCACGCCAACACGCCGCGAGACGCGATCGCCCGGCTGGAGACGATGGTGCTCATGTCCGGGATGGAGCTGCCGGTGAAGGCCATCCGCGAGCAGATCGCCAGCGCCGTGCACATCATCGTTCAGCAGACGCGCTTCTCGGACGGGACGCGCAAGATCTGCTTCATCACCGAGGTGTCCGGCATGGAGGTGGACATCGTCACCCTGCAGGACATCTTCTACTACAAGCAGGACGGCTTCACGGACGACAACAAGATACGGGGTCGGTTCGTGGCCTCGGGGTTCGTGCCCAAGTTCTATGACGATCTGCAGCGCAAGGGCATCCCGGTGAACATGAGCATCTTCCGCGAGGACTAGGCCGGCCATGCCCACCCTGGTTGTCCGTCACCCTGACGGCAGTGAAACCGAGCACGAGCTCTCCGGCGAGCTGACGATTGGCCGCCTGGAGGGCAACGATCTGATCCTCACCGAGGGTGGGGTGTCACGCCAGCACGCGCGCCTCTTCGTCGAGGGCAGCAAGGTGATGCTGGAGGATCTCAACAGCGCCAACGGCACGTATGTGGATGGGGAGCGCATCTCCGGAGTGACGCCGCTGACGGCCCAGTCGCAGGTGGTGCTGGGGGACTACGAGCTGAAGCTCAAGGCCATGGCCCGGCCGGCCACCGGCGTGCGCAGGGCCTCGAAGCCCTCCGGCCCGCAGCCGGAGGCTGCCTCGGGGGGCTCGCGCGCCACCCGCGCCATGCCCAGCGTCAAGCCGGCCCGCCCGCCGGCCAGGCGCGAGCGCCCCTCGCCCAGCGCGGCTCCGGCCGCCACCGGCGCCTCGCCCGTGCTCCGCGGCCTCACCGGCCCCTGGGCGAACATGCTCTATCCCCTCAAGGGCAAGCTGCTGGTGGGCCGCGCGCCGCCGGCCGGGGTGCTGCTGGAGGACGACTCGATCAGCCGCAAGCACGCGGAGGTGGAGCGCCAGGCCCGCGGGGCGGTGTTCCTGCGCGATCTGGGCAGCGCCAACGGCACCCTCGTCAACGGAGAGCGCATCGGCCAGGAGCCGGCGGAGATCTTCCCAGGAGACATCCTCCAGTTCGGCATGGTGGAGGTGGTGTACGAGTCGGGCGAGGAGGCCAGCGGCGCGCTGCGCCGGGATGTGGGCGGAGCGGTCGCCGCGCGGCGCTCACGAGAGCGGGAGGAGAGTGATGCGCCGCCGCCCAGGAAGAGCCGGAAGCTGCTCGTGGTGGCGGGCGGGGCGGTGACGCTCCTGCTGGCGGCGGGCGTCGTCAACAAGCTCATCACGCCGGTCCCTCCGGTGGTGCCCGGAGGGGGCCTGCCCGCGCAGCCCCAGGTCGATCCCAGAGAGCAGATCCAGGCGCTGCTGAGCGAGTGTCGCTCCTTCGCCTCCATGGAGATGGGCAACGAGCCCCAGTGGGAGAAGGCCGAGGCGGCGTGCGATCAGGCGCTCAACCTGGATCCCATCAACCCCGAGGCCAACTCGCTGATCAAGCGCATCAAGCTGGAGAAGGAGGCCTCCGAGTACTTCACGCAGGGCACCAAGATGCTCCAGCGCCTCAAGGAGGAGGACGCGGTCGATCTGCTGCGGAAGATCCCCAAGGAGAGCCAGTACTTCCGCCGCGCGAAGATCCGGGTGGACGAGGCGATGGAGCAGGTGAAGAGCCGCGCGCTGGATGACTGCAAGCGCTACCTGCGCGACGGGCAGTGGACGGCGGCGGTGCCCCGGTGCGATCGGTACATGGGCTTCTGGTGCCAGGGCGTGTCTCGCGAGGACATCGAGCCGCCGCTGGGCTTCACCCTGTCGCTGCAGGGCCGGATCGGCAAGAAGGAGTGGCGCCCCAAGGACAAGCTCTTCGTGCAGTTCCTCAGCGCGCGCAAGCGGCTGGATCCCCAGGCCGAGCCGTGGAAGTGCCCGGTGACGGACTTCGTCGACAACGGGCCGGTGGAGGGCCCCGAGGGGATGGTGAAGAGCATGTTCAAGGCGCGCTACCCCAACGCCTACATGAACGCCGCCATGTTCGACTACTGGGGTGGCCGCGGGAACGAGGCGCTGGCCAAGTTCCAGAAGGTGCGCTCCAACTACGAGCAGGCCTCGCTCCACGGCCAGGTGGATCTGCTGATCAAGGACGTGTCCACCGTGGATCAGCTCTTCAAGGCCGGCTCCTCGCTGCTCCAGCTGGAGGATGTGGAGAAGGCCGCCGAGCCCTTCGACGAGGCGCTGGAGGTGGACAAGCGGATCATGGGGGAGCTGTGGGAGAAGGCCCCCTCCTTCTACAAGCGCAACATCCAGCAGGACATCGCGGAGAAGTCCTACGCGCGGGGCCGGCACTGGGCGCAGCGCGAGGATCAAGCCAAGGCCTGCCGGATCTGGAAGGTCGGCTTCCGCTTCTACAAGGGCAACACCGATCTCATCCGCGTGCTGAGCAACGTGTGCTCCACCCAGGGCAACCGGATGCTCGGCGCGGCGGGGAGCTGCCAGGATCTGGTTGACGTGGAGCACTTCGCCGTGCCGGGAGACGGGCTCGACGAGAAGATCGCGGCGAAGAAGCAGGAGCTGAAGTGCAGGTAGGCTCCGGGCGCCTGCCTGGGCGGCTCGGGGAAGCGTGGACAGGGGAGGGGAGGCGCGCTAAGGCCGGGGCATGGTCCCGAGCCCACCGCGCTCCGCGCCCGTCCTCACGCTGATTGACGCCTCCGGCTTCATCTTCCGCGCCTACCACGCCATCCCCCCGCTCTCCACGAGCAAGGGGGTGCCCACCAACGCCGTCCTCGGCTTCACGCGGATGGTGCTCAAGGCGATCAAGGATCTGCAGCCCACGCACCTGGCGCTCGCCTTCGACAAGGAGAGCCGCACCGAGCGCCAGAAGATCGATCCCAACTACAAGGCCCACCGCGAGGGCCCGCCCGAGGATCTGGTGCCCCAGTTCGAGCTCATCCGCCGGGTGGTGGACGTGCTCAACCTGCCCATCCTCGAGGTGGCCGGCTGGGAGGCGGATGACGTGATCGGCACGCTGGCCCGCCGCGCGAAGCAGGAGGGCTTCTGCGTCCAGGTGGTGACGGGGGACAAGGACTTCATCCAGATCGTCGACGAGGACGTGCGCCTCTTCGATCCGATGAAGGACGTGCACACCGGCCCGGCGGAGGTGAAGGAGCGGCTGGGCATCGAGCCCCGGCAGATGCGCGACTACCTGGCCCTCGTGGGCGACGCGGTGGACAACATCCCCAAGGTGCCGGGGATCGGCCCGAAGACGGCCACGGAGCTGCTCCAGCAGTTCGGGGACGTGGACACGCTGCTCTCCCGCCTGGACGAGGTGAAGAAGCCGAAGATCCGCGAGGCGCTGGCCGCCCACCGCGAGGGGCTGCTGAAGGCCCGGAGGCTCGTGGAGTTCAAGACGGATCTCGATCTGAAGTTGTCCACCGCGGAGCTCGCCCGCCGCCCGTTCGACACGGCGCGCGCCAAACAGCTCTTCACGGAGCTGGAGTTCTACCGGCTGGTGAACGAGCTGCCCGCGGACACCGCCGCCTCCCAGCCCGCCACGCCCGCCACGCCCGCCGCGCCCGCCGCGCTCATCACCACCGAGGAGGAGCTGCGGGCGTTCGCGGAGGCGGCGCGCGCGGCCGGCTCCCTCTTCCTGGTGCCCGCCTACGAGGGGCCGCCCTTCACCGCGCCGCTGGTGGGCCTGGGGCTGGCGCTCCCGGAGGGGCGCACGGCCTACGTGCCCCTGCGCCACCCGTTGATGCTCGGCGCCCGCCAGGTGTCGGAGGCGACCTTCACCGCCGTGATGCGCGAGCTGCTGGGGGACGCGGGGGTGAAGAAGGGCGGGCATGATCTCAAGGCGCTCACCCTGGTGCTCGCCGGCAGCGGGCTGCCGCTGTGGGGCGGCCACGACGACGTGGAGCTGCTCAGCTACCTGCTCAACCCCTCGCGCCGGGAGCACGCGCTGGAGGATCTGGCCCGGGAGCGGCTCAACACGGAGCTGCCCGCGCTGCCCGCCACCGGGAAGAAGGCCAAGGGGCTGGCGGAGCACACCCCGGAGGAGGTGGCCGCCGCCTATGTCTCCCGCGCGGACGCGGCGCGGCAGCTGGCCCCGGTGCTCTGGAAGGAGCTGGAGGAGGCCGGGCTGGCGAAGCTGGCGCGCGAGCTGGAGCTGCCGCTGCTCCCCGTGCTGGCGCAGATGGAGCGGCGGGGCGTGAAGGTGGACACCGCCGTGCTCCAGGCGATCTCCGCCAAGGTGGACGCCGAGTGCGTGGCCCAGGAGAAGAACATCCACCAGCTGGCCGGGCGCGAGTTCAACGTGGGCTCCAACCCGCAGCTGGCCCAGGTGCTCTACACGGATCTGAAGCTGCCCGTCCTCAAGAAGGGCAAGACGGGGCCCTCCACCGATCAGGAGGTGCTGGAGAAGCTGGCCGAGCAGCACCCGCTGCCGGGCGCCATCCTCGAGTACCGATCGCTGTCCAAGCTCAAGAGCACCTACCTGGACACGCTGCCCACCCTGGTGGCCCGGGATGGACGCATCCACACCACCTACCACCAGGCGGCCACCGCCACCGGGCGCCTGTCCTCCTCGGATCCCAACCTGCAGAACATCCCCGTCCGCACCGAGCTGGGCCGGGAGATCCGCCGCGCCTTCATCGCCGAGCCCGGCCACCAGCTCGTCTCCGCGGACTATAGCCAGGTGGAGCTGCGGCTGCTGGCGCACATCGCCGAGGATCCCGTCCTCATTGACGCCTTCCAGCACGACGAGGACATCCACAGCCGCACCGCCGCGGAGATCTTCGGCGTCCCCCCGGACAAGGTGGATCGCGAGCAGCGCCGGGTGGCCAAGACGGTGAACTTCGGCATCGCCTACGGCCTGTCGCCGCACGGGCTGTCCACGCGCCTGAGCATCCCCGTGGAGGAGGCGCGCGACATCATCGAGCGCTACTTCACCCGCTACGCCGGCATCCGCACCTACCTGGAGGAGACCGTCGAGCGCGCCCGGAAGACGGGCTACGTGGAGACGATGTTCGGCCGGCGGCGGCTGATGGCGGATCTGCACTCACGCAACCGCCAGGTGGCCCAGGCCGCCGAGCGCGCCGCCATCAACATGCCCATCCAGGGCACGGCGGCCGATCTGATCAAGAAGGCCATGCTGGAGGTGGATCAGGCGCTCGCCAAGGAGCGCCTGCGCACCGTGATGCTCCTCCAGGTGCATGACGAGCTGCTCTTCGAGGCGCCGGACGCCGAGGTGGAGGCGGTGAAGGAGCTGGCGCGCCGGTGCATGTCGCAGGTGGCCAGCCTCAAGGTGCCCCTCAAGGTGGACGTGGGCGCCGGCAAGACGTGGGCGGACGCCCACTGACGCACCAGAAAAGTCCGCGGGAGGGAGCGCCCAACCCCTGAAAGGCACTCCCCCCCGCGTTTCCCCTCCCGCCAAGAACAAGGCCGACCCGTCCGACCGACGAGGCGCGTGGACCCCCATCCACGCGTCCCATGCGGCCCTCAGCGAGCTCACCTGCCCCCATGCAGGGAACTCGCCCCCCGTTTCGCGTCACGAAGACCCCCATGCCCCGCGACGCGCCCCCATCCTCCGCCGGCCCTCGGACACTCCCTTGCGGGAGCATCAAGCCGGACGGGTCGGCACGCCTTTAATGAACCGAGAGCGGCACGCGCTCCGACCCGGAGCCCGGCTGGAGCCCAGCCTCGGAGGGCCGATCGAACCACTCCACCACCAGGCCACCGAAGGGCACGCGAGGCCCCTCGGCGGACGCATCCTTGAGGCGCTGCAGCAGCGCCACCGCGGAGTCCACCGCCTCATCCACGCAGCGGTTCACCACCGCGCGCTCGGCATCCCCGCCGCCCAGCACCTCCACCGCATCCACCATGCAGCGCCGCAGCAACGCGAACTCTTCGTAGAGGGCCCGCGCGCCGCGCTCCGGCGACAGGCGCAGCACGGCCCGCGTGCGGCTCCAGGGGCTCGTCTCGTTCCCCGCCAGGCTCGCACCCACTTCGCGGATGAACGACTCCACCAGCCCATCCAGGAGGCTCTGGGGGGGATGCACCTGCGAGCCGCCCATGCACCGCACTCGCCTCCAAGCAGCGGCGAGCCGATCCGGCTGATGGGTGAAGACCCGCGCCACCCCCACTGCTCGCCTTCCTCGCTCCGTCATCTCTGGTGTCCTCCGCGTCACGCCCCCAGCCAAAGCAAGTCGCCGGCCAGCGCTCCGGGAGTCACGGTGCTCAAGAAAATCAGGATGTTGGAGGATCCCCTAGCCCCAGGGTGGGCGTGGGGCCGTAATTTCTTCGGGTGTGGCGCAGTAAGGATCTTCTGGGAATGCCCGTTCCTACTGCCTGCCTCATGTGATCCGAAGTGGGGCGGATGGTGATGGAGGGAGGGCTTCAAGCCGACCTTGTCGCGGAGGTGGAAGGGGACTGGAGGCGTCCATGAATGCTCATGAACGCATGTTGATTGCCATCCAACTCGACGCCGTGGAGGCGCAGCTGGCGCGGCAGTTCGGCAGAAAGCCTCAGGCCCCTCCGCTGGTGGATGCACCGCCCTTGGCGCAGTAGGCGCCAAGGGTGGATTCAGTGCAGCGTGGGCTTGGGAGGACGGGGGCCGCGCTCCGGCTCATTGTCCAGGAAGTCCCGGGGATCGTCGCTCACCGCCTCCATCCACTCCGGCGCTGTGGGATCGGCGGGGGCCGCGGGCGGCAGGGCCTGCTGCTGGGCCTCGGCGGCCAGCACCCGGAGCGCGGCGTCCTCGGCGGCCTCCTCGGCGGCCATCGCCTCCAGCCGGGCAGCCTTCTGCCTCTGGCGGCGGACGTAGGCGATCACGCAGAGGCCCGGGGCCAGCAGCCACACGAGCTGCATGCTGGTCGTCAACGGCAGCCAGCCGAAGCGCGTGGCCAGCCCCTCGCGCCAGGCGTTCTCCTCCACCATCAGCGAGGAGTGGAAGGCCTTGCCGAAGGCCATCTCGAAGGGCTCTCCCCGGGCCACGCCGTCCAGCAGCTGCTCCATGGCCGCCGGGCCATGGCGCGAGGCCAGGAAGGCCACGAAGTCCGCGCTCTGGGCGTACGCCACCTCCACGTCCGAGGGCATGTCCGGCCACGCCGAGGCCAGATCCTCGAAGTTCAGGACGGCCTCCTGAGTCACCGCGCGGAAGAGCGCCGCGTAGTGGGAGAGGGCCACACGCTCGCCGGTGAGGTGCTGGGCGAGCCCCTCCTGGAACCAGCGGGGCCAGCTCCGCCCGAACTGCCCCAGCGCCACGTGCGCCAGCTCGTGCCGCAGGGTGATGGGCCCCTCCGGGCCGCCCATGCTGCGCGCGTTCAGCAGGATGATGCCGTGGGAGGGGTAGGCCAGCGCTACGGCCCAGCCGGGAGGCGCGCCGCCCGGCAGCGCCAGCGCCTCGTACTCCTGGCGATCCCGGCCGACGCGGATCTCCGTGATGCCCGGCCAGTCCCGCCCGAGCACCTTCACGAAGGAGTCGCGCACCTGCTCGATCCGCTCCGCCAGCGCCCGGGCCGAGCCCTCCGAGTGGGCGGTGTAGAGGATGCGGAAGCGCCGGGTGGTGAGCTCTCCGGCCACCAGCTCGGGGCGCGGCGTGGGCACCAGGGCGGGCTCGCTCTGGCCATGCGTGCTGGCTCCTCCCTGCTGGGCAAGAGCCAGAGGGGCGGCCAGCAGCAGGCACAGGAGCACGAACAGGCGCATGACGGGACTCACGTTCCCTGAGACATAACAGCCTCGACCGTGGCGGCATCAACCCCATGGAGCACGATCCGCTTGCGACGCGACGCGTCACCAGCGACGAGCACCACCTGCCGTTTGGGAATGCCCAACTGCTTGGCGAGGAACTCCACCAGGGCGGCGTTGGCCTCGCCATCCACGGGCGGCGCGGCGAGCTGGATCTTCAGCAGCCCGTCATGCACGCCCACCACGCGGGTGCGCGAGGCGCGCGGCTGGACGAGCACCGCCAGCTCCACGCCCTCGGGCACGGGTTTGAGCCAGGGGGGCGCCACGGGCTACTCGCCGCTGTTGGCCTTCTTCTGCGAGAGGAAGGAGACGTTGTCTTCGATCCGGGCGTAGTCCCGCTCCGCGAAGCTGGGGCCGGCGAACGTCTCCAGCAGCTTGCGGTGGGCCTCCACCACCGAGCGCACCTGGGACTCGAACTGGGCGCGCTGGCGCTTGAGCTCGTTGATGTCCTCCACCACCTGCACCAGCTTCTGGTGGGCGCCGTGGACGATCTTCTCCGCCTGGTGCTCGGCGTCCGCGATGATGATCTCCGCCTCCTTCTTGGCGGCGGCCTTCAGGTCCTCGCTGATGCGCTGGGCGGTGACCATCGTCTCCTGGAGGGTGCGCTCGCGCTCCTGGTACTGCTCGATGCGCAGCTGGGCGCGCTTGAACTCCTCCTTGAGGGCGATGTTCTCCTTGACGACTTCCTCGAACTCCCCGGCCAGCAGCTCCAGGTAGGCCTCCACCTCGCGGCGGGAGAAGCCGCGGAGGGCGGTGTCGAACCGCTTCTGCCGGATGTCGAGCGGGGTGATCTTCATGGGCCGGAGTATAAGTTAACGCTCGGACTTCTCCAGGAACTGCTCACCCAACTCGCGGGCGCGGCGGGTGGCGGCCTCCACCGCGTTGATCAGGGTGGTGCGCAGCCCGCCCGCCTCCAGGGTATGCAGGCCGGCGATCGCGGTGCCGCCGGGGCTCGTCACCTGATCCTTGAGCTGGCCGGGGTGGCCGTTCGTCTCGATCAGCAGCTGGGCGCTGCCGAGCACCGTCTGGGCGGCGAGCTTGAGCGCGGTGTAGCGCGGCAGTCCCACCTTCACCCCTGCGTCCGAGAGCGCCTCGATCACCAGGAAGACATAGGCGGGGCCGCTGCCGGACAGGCCGGTGACGGCGTCCAGCAGGTTCTCCTCCACCACGGTGGTGGTGCCCACGGCCTGGAAGATGCGGCTGGCGACGGCGAGATCCTCGTCGCTGGCGTGCTCGCCGCGGGCCAGCGCGCAGGCCCCCGCGCCCACCAGGGAGGGGGTGTTGGGCATGGTGCGGATGATGCGGGCCCCGGCGCCCAGCCTGCGCTCCAGCGCGGCGATGGGCACGCCGGCGGCCACGGAGATGACGAGCTTGCGGTGATCCAGCGCGGGGGCCACCTGGACGACCAGCTTGTCCATGGCCTGCGGCTTGACGGCGAGCACGATGATGTCCGCGTCCCGCGCGGCGGCCAGGTTGTCCTGGGTGGTGCGCACGCCGTAGGTGCGCTGCAGCTCCTCCAGGCGCTCGGCGCGGCGGCCGGTGGCGATGATGCCCTCGGGGCGCGCGGCGCCGGAGCGCAGCAGGCCCTTGATGAGGGCCTCGGCCATGTTGCCGGCGCCGAGGAAGGCGATGGTGCGATCGAGCATGGTGGGGGCTCCGGGGCTCACGGCCTGGCTCCGCCCCAGCGCGCCGCCACGTTGAGCGCGGCGGACTGCAGGGCCAGCGGGAGACGGGGATCCTTGGACGCGGCCTCCACGGTGGCGCGGGCGGAGGGGGTGCGCTGGTAGAGCAGCCCGTCCAGGGCCTGGATCTTCAGGGCGTCCGGCAGGCGCGGGTTGCGCACCACGCCGCTGAGGATCTCCTCGGCGCGCGGGTGCTGGAAGAGAGAGATGGCGCGCACGGCGGCCGACTGGACGCGCGGGCTGGGATTCCACAGGAACGTGGACAGCGGCCCCAGGGCGCGCGGATCTCCCAGCAGGGCGAGATCCTCGAGGGCGATGGCACGGATCTCCTCGGGGGCGGGCTCGGCGGCCCACAGCAGGGCGCGCAGCAGCGCCTGGTCCGGGCCCACGGGGGGGGACTCGGCCGGGGGGGCGGCGGCGCCCTGGGCGAGCGCGGTGGGGGCGGCGAGCAGGAAGCCGGCGAGCAGCAGGTGACGCATGGCGTGCCTCGGGGCAGGGGGAGGTGGGTTCTACCGGAAAAACGCCGGGTTGGGACGGCCGGCGAAAACCGGGAAGCCGATTTCTTGACGGGATCCCGGATCGTGGGAGGGTGTCGGTGCTACAGGCATGTGACGCCTACAGGAGATCGGGAAGCAGCCATGAGTCCGGTGGCAGTGAGCTGGCAGACCCTGGAGAACGTCGAGGTGGAGTGCACCCACTGCGGCGTGCGGATGACGCTGCACGAGGGGAGCGGGCGGCGGGTGAAGTACTTCCGCTGTGGCTCCTGTCACCGCTGGGTGTCCAGCACCTACACGGAGATCTTCCGCACGGACGCCAAGCTGCGCACGCACCCGGTGAAGGACACGAGCGCCGAGGACGCGAACTTCCTGCAGGTGAAGGATCGGCTGGATCGCTGGCTGGCGGCGCTGGAGGAGCAGGATCCGTACCGGATGCTGGGGGTGTCGCCGCTGGACTCGCCGGAGGTGGTGCGGGCGCGCTACCGCGAGCTGGCGCTGGAGCGCCACCCGGACCGGGGCGGCTCGGCGGACAAGATGCGCGAGCTGAATGACGCCTACGAGCGGATCCTCAAGCACCGGCAGCGCAAGCGCGAGGAGGCCGTGGCTCAGCGCAAGCGGGTGGAGGACGCCGCGGTGTCCCTGCCGGCCCGGAGCAGGTAGGCCCAGAAGAGCGCCCCCAGGGTGAGCCCCAGCAAGGCCTTGAGCCAGGTGGGGAAGAGGCTGCCCGGGGAGATGAAGCCCTCCACCACGGCGATGGCGGCCAGGAAGGGCGCGCAGCCGAGCACGAGCTTCACCGCGGCCTTTGCGCGCAGGGCCAGCGCCTGCGCGCGCGGCAGCTCCCCCGGATCGATCAAGGCCTGGCCGAGGATCAGCCCCGCGCCGCCGGCGATCGTGATGATGGACAGCTCCACCGGGCCGTGGGCGGAGATGAAGTCCAGCAGCTTCAGCCCCATGCCCTCGCGCGCGCACAGGGCGGTGATGGCGCCGATCTGCACCCCGTTGTTGACCAGGGTGAAGACCGTGCCCAGGCCGAGGAGGATGCCCGAGGCGAAGGTGAAGATGATGACGGTGAGGTTGTTGGTGGCGATGCCGGAGGAGACCGCGTTGGGCGGGGCCACGGAGAGGATGTCGTCGGTCCACATCCGCCCCTGGGCCACGTAGTCTCGCACCCCTTGGGGCACCAGCAGCTCCGCGCCGCGCGGCTCCAGCAGCACCACCAGCGCGCCCAGCAGCAGCCCCAGGAGGAAGAAGGCGGCGCTCACGGCGACGAAGCGGCCCTCGGCGCGCAGGGTGGCGGGGAACTCGCGGCGGAAGAAGTCGCGCACGGCGCTCCAGCGCTCGCGCGGGGGCTGGTAGATGGCGGCGTAGGCCTGGGCGCAGAGCTGGTTGAGGAAGCGGTGGACATCCGTGCCCGGGTAGAACGTCTGCGCGTGCGCCAGATCCGCGGCGGCGCGGCGGTAGAGGGTGTCCAGCCTGCGCAGCTCCGCCAGGCCCATGCCGCCTTCGCGCTGGCGGGCCAGCAGCCCCTGGAGGGACTCCCAGTCCGGGCGCCGCCGGCCGACGAAGGTGGGGAGGGGCGCGGCCACCTCAGCGCACCTGGGCCAGGGCCCGGAGGAAGCCCTCGGTGGAGGGGGCGGAGGCGAGGACGGCGGTGCGCTCCTCCTCCGTCAGGCCGCCGAAGCGCTCCACCATGCGGGCCCCCAGCCGCCGCCGCGCCTCGGGCTCCAGCCAGGGGGCGCGCTCGAGGAAGGCGAGGATGAGCTCCACGTCCCGGGCGCCCAGGCTCACGGAGGCAGTCGCCACCCTGGAGCCGGGCACCAGCGAGGCCTGCGCGGCGGGGGCGGTGTACTTGTCCAGATCGAAGCGCTCCTCGCGCACCAGGAGCGTGCCGGCCACCAGATCTCCGAGCCGGCGGTGCTGCTCCGTGAAGAGCATGCTGAGGCAGCCGGTGGTGTAGAGCATGGGCAGGAAGTCCACCGCGCGCAGCAGGTTGCGCACGGCGCTCTCGTACAGGCCCACCGGCGAGCCATCCACGCGCACCACGCGGATGCCCACCAGGCGCTTGCCGGGCGACTGCCCGTTGAAGAACACCTCGACCAGGGTCGAGTACATCCACTGGGTGGCGAAGGCGCCCAGGACCAGCAGCGTCTGGGCCAGCCCGGACAGCCCCTGGAAGAGGCCGAGCACGTCCGAGACGAGCAGCGAGAAGACGAAGTACGCGGTGACCCAGAAGAAGAAGAGGATCAGCGCGTCGATGAGCCAGGCCATGCACCGGAAGCCGATTCCGGCGACGGGCAGGGTGAGCGCGACGCGCTCGGGGGTGGCGACTTCCAGGCTGGGGGATGAGGCGGACATTTCACTTCCAAGCATATGCCGGCCCTGGCCAGTGTCCGGGAGGGAGAATGGTGCGTTGCCTGGCTGACAACGCCCATGCCTTGACGTCTGAACCCCCTGGACTCCGGGGCGAGTCGTGCCCACTTGACACTCCGCCTCGGACCGGTCGTGCGGAGTGCCCGTTTGGTGGTAATTCTCTGCCCAAGCTGGTGGACCGAGGCCAGTGAAATGGACGCACCCGAACTCAAACTAGCGCCATGACAGCTGGGGGGCTCACATGGCAACGAATCAGGTCGCTGTACGTGTTTCCGTGCTCGAAGGACCGTGGGCTGCCTACAAAGGGCTGGCCGAGGGCCTTCGGGGAGAGGGACTCCAAGTCATGTCCGTGACGCGCGATGTCCGCGCGCTGCTGGACAGCCTGGGGACCGATCCGCCGCAGGTCGCCATCCTGGACGTTGAGCCAGATGGCGAGACGGCGGAGGGGTGCTCGGTGACGGAGGGGCTCAGCCTGCTGCGTGAGGCCCGCAAGCGTCGCCTGGAGGTCCGCATGCTGATGCTGTCGGCGGTGAACGCGCCGGACGTCATCTCCCAGTGCTTCGAGGAGGGGGCCTCTGGCTACCTCTTCCGCGTCGGGCTGGGAGTGGGCTCGGTGGTCACCGCGATCCAGGGGCTGGTGAAAGGAGAGCGCCTGTTCCCCGTGCAGTTGCTGCGCAACGACTTCGAGCAAGCACCCGTGGTGAGCCAGCCGGCCAGCGTGCTGCACTCGCTCACGCAGCGTGAGCGCGAGGTGCTGGCCTACGTGGCGGGAGGCGCGGACAACCTGAAGATCTCCGCGCACCTGCAGATCGCCGAGCGGACGGTGAAGTCTCACGTGACGCAGCTCTACCGGAAGCTGGGGGCGGAGAACCGGACCCAGCTCGCGCTGCGCGCCTGTCACCTGGGCGTGCGGCCGCCGCCGGATCTCTGACCGGCCAGCCCTCTCCCCCGGATCTTGGGAGAGGGAGCTCCAAGCGGTCGCGTGGGACGGGAGGAGGCCGGGCACATATGCTCGGCGCTCTCTCCAGTGAAAGGCGTCTCGTGCTCCGCTCCCTCCTTGTCGTCGGCTGCCTCCTGGGCCTGGGCTGCGCCTCGGCTCCAAAGCCTGCTCCCGCGTCCGTCGCCGAGCCGGCCGCCGCGGCCGAGCGCCCTGCCTCCTTCCGGCGTCCGGACTACCTCTCCCCTTCGGAAGTGGTGAAGCGGCTGGAGGCGTCGAAGGTCTCGTATCGCCTCGATCCGAAGGACTCACCGCCTGGAGGCTGGGCGGAGCAGCTCTGGCCCATGAAGGTCGACCCGATCCCCTTGCCTCGGGTGGTGGTCGAGGACGGCAGCCGGGTCCTCCGGGAGTGGCCGACGAACCCAGCGGCGGAGGCGTTCCTCCTCCAGGCCGAGGAGCACTTCAAGGAGCGGCGCTACCCGGAGGCCGCGAAGCTCTACGAGCAGGCGCTCGCGGTGTGCCCGGACTGCTACCTGGCGCGGGCGTACCTGGGGGATGCGCTGCTCTTCAGCGGGGATGCGGCCGGCGCGCTGGTTCACTACCAGAAGGCCACGGAGCTGAACCCGGATGACTACCGGCTCCACTACTTCCAGGGCAGCGCGCTGGCGCGGCTGGGGCGGCTGAAGGAGGCCTACGAGGCCTTTGCCTGGTCGCTGGTGCTCAACCCCCGCAACCCCTCCTTGCGCCACTTCTTCCGGCAGAACCGGGGGCTGGGGATGGTGCTGCGGGACGATGTGCTCGTGCCGCGAGGCTCCGCGCGTCAGGAGGGGGAGGAGGTGCTCATCGAGTTCGATCCCGACTACGGGGCGGCGTGGCTGGCCTTCGCCAACTGCAAGGCGCTCTGGCTGGGCGAGGCCTCGCACCGCGAGGAGATGACCGGCACCGCGGAGCACCAGTTCACGTCCGTGGAGGAGACGGAGTGCCTGATCTCGGCGGCCATGGTCCACGCGGCGCAGAAGGAGCAGGGACAGGACGAGCGCGCGGATCCCTCACTGGAGCGGCTGGTGGCCGTGATCGAGGACGGCATGGTGACCGAGCTGATCCTCTTCGAGATGGCGGCGCGCGTGCACCCGCAGTACACGCTGACGCTCGATGACGAGCAGCGGCAGCGGCTGAAGGCCTACGTGCTCAAGTACGTGCTGCTGCCGGTGATCGAGCTGTGAGCTCGATTCGCCACCATGCTGGAGAGAGGGATATTCGCATGAGACTCAAGACGACTTTAGAAAGCACCATGGCTGTACTCCTCAGTGCGATGCTCGTTTCCTGCAATGCCACACGCACCACCGCTCCAAGCCGCGATGACGAGTTCTCTCGCTTTGTGCTCGTCATCAGAGAGTTGCCTGATGGTGAGGCTTCCTACGCATGGCAACAAGCCTCGGAATTCGAGCTTTCGCGATACAGGTATCAGTCAAGCGCCGGTGCCGCGGGTCGACACATTGTGCTGGTTGGCAACCGGCAGCGCGACTGTGATGCGGAGCTTCTCGAGTGTATGCGTGAGTGTATGAGTCGCCCGCTTCCGCGAGGGTTCGGGCATATCACCTCTGGCGGGCGCGGGCTGGGGGGCAAGGAAGAATATTGTCGTGGTCGGTGCAATCAGCCGTACCTCGACTGTAAAAAGCTTCAAGAGTTGGAGCCCCAAGAGTTCACGGCACTCGATGGGGCGCTGGATTGGTTGAAACACCACCGTGAGTCCATTCTGGTGGGGAGCGTGGTTGTGATCGCGGGGGTGGTCTTCATTGTCGTCTCCGCCGGAGCGGGAGTCTTGGTCCTCGCGCCGGCAGTGCTCTTGACGGCATCTGGGCTTGACTCGGGAGCAAGCAGTGTGGCGGTGTCGCATGAAGGCTGAAGATATCTCCCTTGAGACACGAGAGCTTCTCGGTCGGCTTTACGAGGAGACTCCATCTCCAGAAGAGAAAGCACGGCTTCAGGTGGCGATGGACGCGCTCGGGTTCATCTCAGCCACCGGCCAATCCCACGATTTCGCAGACTATCGCAAGAGCCTTGATGACAAGGCTCCTCCACTGGTGGTCGCCGCATTCAAAACGCGTGCGGAGGCAGACCACTGGTTGATGACTCATCCCAACCCGCCACATCACGCCAATGTCTTGATTGGGGGCGTGTATCACCACGTCATCTATTCCCGGACGGACAATCGGCGTTATCTACCGCCCACGCCCATCATTGAGTTCTACCTTGAAGAGATGATCAGTGGGGGGCTCCCTGAGCCTGTGGCGTCCTTCGGTACGCGCAAGGAGGCAGACGCATGGCTCGACAGTCAACCCGAGCCACCGCGCCAGAACTTCATAACGATTGCAGGCGAGTACTATCTCGCGGTGTATCATTACAAGGTCAACATCCGTGCCTTGTACCCCATCTCAATGGCCGCGAAGTCGGAGCAGAGACGCGAGCAAGGAGAGGAATGATGTGTGGCTCGTGCCCGGACTGACGCTCTCCTCAGCGCGTCAAGCCCCCCGGCGCTGGAGCCGCAGGAGCCCGAGGAGCAGCAGGGCGAGCGGGGCACTCCCCGTCGCACCGCAGCCGCACCCGCTGGAGTCCCCATCCTCCGGCGGAGGGAGCCCACCTCCATCAGGGGCCCCGGTCCCCGCATCCGGCACTTCGGTCCCTCCATCCTGCCCACCGCCGCCTCCCGTGCCGAAGCCCAGGGCGCCGATGTCGAGCGCGCTGCCCTGAGGGCGTGGCTCGCTCGCGCGGTGCTTCACGTACTGGCGGGACAGCGGGTGGGCACTGGTCTCGGCCGGAGGAGCAACCGCCGCGCCGCGCAGGGGCGAGGAGGCGAGGAGGTGGAGATCCTGCCCCTCGAGGTTCACGAAGCCCGGATCCGCCCCGGTCACGTTGCCGCCCGTGTCCGTCACCGAGCCCGTCACCGTCCCGAACGAGGACACGTAGCCGGGCTTGTACCAGTTGCCCCCGTGGCGCAACGCGCCCGCGGCATCCGTCAGCGAGAGGGTATTTCCCCCCGCGGCGGCGACGAGCACCACGTTGCCCGTGACGTGGGCTGTCTGCGCGTTGCTGGACAGCCGCAGCAGCGTCGTGCGGTCGGTGCGGGTGGAGACGACCGTGTTGTTCCAGAAGTAGAGCGTGCCGCGGTAGTTCGGCTCGGTGCCGTTGTCCCCGCCGAAGTGGACGATCTGCCGGTTGCCAGCCCCCTCGGGCTCGATGAGCACGTTGCCGTACACGAAGGTTCGCGCGTACGACGAATCCGCCCGGTACGAGGCGTTGTCCGACTCCACCAGATCGAGCTGCCGGTTGCCGCCCTCGATCCAGTTGTACCGGACGACGGTGCCCGCCGAGCGATCCTTGAGGTTGTTGCCGAGGCAGCCCGCGCACAGCGGACCGAACCGGTTGTACTGGTACACGATGCCCAGCGCCTCGGTGTACGCGTTGTGCTCGTAGATGCTGCCCGAGTTGCCGTTGCCGTGGATGTAGTTGCCCTCGATGAGGACGTCCTCCGTGTTGGGCGCGATGAACAGCCCGTTGCCGCTGTCCTCGAGGACGCAGTCGCGGATGACGAGGTGCGCGCCCTTCTCGATGTAGATGCCCGAGGCATTGTCCTGGTAGGTGGAGGCGCCGTTGCGGCCGGTAAAGGAGCCTCGGGCTCGGCGCAGGTGCAGCCCCTCGATGACGATGTGGGAGGGCAGGGTGTCCAGCGGACTGTTGGAGCCGCCGATCTTGATGATGCCGCGCTCCTCGCCCCAGTAGTTGAGCTGCGAGCGCGTGGTGGCGCCCTCGCCGTGGATGATGGGCAGGTTGCCCTGGGCATCCGGCACGCCTCGGACCGTGATGGGCGCCGCCTGAGTCCCGCTTCGACCGATCACCCACTTCTCGGCGTAGGGCGTGGGGCGCGCGTGGATGAGCACCGTGTCTCCGGGGCCGAGCGACTCCCAGGGCACCTCGCCAATGGCGGCGTAGGACTGCCCGGGGCCCACGCGGTACTCCGCGGCGCGGGCGATCAGCGGGAACGACAGCAGCAGGACGAGAGGGCGGATCAGGCGCATGACCGGATTATGAGGCAGGCGGCGCGCAGGAGGCGTGCGCTTCGACGTGAACTCCCAGAACGTGGTCGGGTAGACCGGGGCAGTTGCCCACCCCGGCCCCCCACAGATCCGGACGTGCGGAATTGCCGCATCCGGCTCCTCGGC
>JAFGNZ010000376.1 GCA_016926755.1 Myxococcaceae bacterium
CGTGTCGTTGGCCAGCACAGGCACCACCGTCGGCACGCTGTCCTCCTGCACCGTCAGCGTGTCGTCGTTGGCCGTGGGGGGATTGTTGTCCGGGTTGACGACGGTGTCCTGCGAGGCCGAGTTGTTGCCCGCCGTCGGGTCGGTCGTCGTCGAGCTCACCGAGGCCGTCGCGGTCAGCGTCACCGGGTTGTTGATGCTGGGAGCGGTCACCTGCACCGTGATGTCAGGCACCGCCCCTGAAGCCGCCGTGGGCCGTGTGCACGTCACCACGCCGCCTGCCTCGCTGCAGCTCCAGCCCGTCCCCGCGGCGCTGACGAAGGTGGCTCCCGCGGGCAGGTTCAGCGTCGCCGTCACTGACGACGCCGAGCTGGGGCCCGCATTGTTGACCGCCAGAGTGTAGGTGAGCGTCCCGCCCTCCTGCACCGGATCCGGCGAGTCGGAGAGGGCCAGCGAGAGATCCGCGCTCGGGCTCAGCGTGTCGCTGTCCGTGGCGCTGTTGTTCGCGGCGTCCGGATCCGTATAGCTCGCCGGCACCGCCACCGTGGCCGTGTTGTCGAGCGTGCCCGTGGCCGCGGGATCCACCGTGGCCGTCACCGTGAAGGTCGCCGAGCCCCCGCTCGCCAGCGAGAGGAGCGCGCCATCGATGTTGCCCGTACCGCTCGCCGTCGCGCACGCCGCCGCGGGCGCGCACGTCCAGCTCACGCCGGTCAGCGCCGCCGGGAAGAGGTCCGTCACCGACGCCCCCCCCACCCCGTTGGGGCCATTGTTGGTGACGGTGAGGGTGTACGTCACCGTGCCGCCCGGCGGGACGCTCGTCACGCCGTTGGTCACCGTGATGGCCAGGTCCGCGGGCAGGCACAGCGGCAGCGTCAGCACCGCCGCCGTCCCGAGCTCGCCGGTGGCGCCATCCGTGGCGCCGTTCTGGATGAACTCGTTCTCCACCGCGGCGGAGTTGCTCGTCCCACCCTGGCCGCCCAGAACATTGCGCGTCACCGTCCCGCCCGTCACCGCGATGTAGCCGCCACTGCCGCCGCCACCCGGGCCCTCGGCCTCGCTCGGGAACCTCGAGCGGTTGATGTTCTGGTCGCCGCCCTTTCCTCCATTGGCGTCAATGGTGATGCCACTGAGGGCACGCGCCGCCACCACCACCGTACCGCCCGCACCGCCTCCGCCGGGCGCGTCGTTACCCCCAGCGCCCGTGGGCATTCCGCTGTTGAGGCTGCTGGTGCCATTCTCCCCGTTGGCCATGATGCTGCCGGTGCCCGTCACCGTGTCCGCCAGCACCCACACCAGACCGCCGCCGTTGCCGCCGCGGCCCGCAGCCGAGTTATTGCCATCCCCCGCGCCGCCGCCACCGCCCAGGAACAGCTGCGTGGCCGGATCGTTCGCGACGGGCCGCCCACCCAGGCCGCCTACCTCCCGCCGGTTGTCGCCACCCCAGTCGGTGACCCCAGGCCCCTCGTTCACCGCGTCCCGGTTGATCGCGGAGTAGGTGTACCCGCCGCGCCCGCCGCCCGCGGAGTTCGTCCGCGCATCGCCATTGGCCTGGTACTCCGGGTCCAACCTCCACGGATCCGCGCCCGGGAAGGCGCCCGTCATCACCCCCTGCCCCGTCCACGCCTGGCTGTTGTTCCCGTTGGCGCCGCCGCCACCGCCGCCGTTGTGTCCGTTGCCGCCGCCGCCGCCGTTGGCCGGCGCCCCGCGCCCATACATCCCCTGCGGGTTGTAGTCCGTCTTGTAGCCCGCGATGCCCTCGCCCTTCTCCGCGCCCGCCCCCGTCGTCGTGCCCCGGTAGCCGGTGATGCCGTTCGCCGTGGCGTTGTCCGTGGCGCCTCCGCGGAAGCCCGCCGCGCTGGCGTCCAACGCTCCATTTCCATTCAGCGTCAGCGCGCTCTGCACCTGCAGCGCGAGCACGCCTCCGCGCGCTCCATCCCACGCCATGGCGCTCACGCTCGCGTCTGGCTCCACCGTCAGGCTGGCCAGCTGGGGAATGCGCACCACCTGCGTCTTCCCCGCCACCGTGTAGGCGTTGCGAAGGCCGCTACACCCGGTCGTGTCGATGCCGATGTCCGCGCTCGTGGGATTTCCCGCCACCGGCGTCACCGAGGACACCGTGACCAGCTCGTAGCGCCCCGCGCCGTTGAGCGCCGTCACGTTGCCGTAGGCCACGGTGTCCGTCCTGTCGATGGTGGCCCCCTGCATCTGGATGACCATCAGCAGATCACCCGCGGCCAGCGGACCGAACTGCGGGTCCGCGATGTCGAGGTTGGTGTAGTCGAGCACCCGGAGGGTCGTATCTCCGACCCCCGCGTTCTGACCGAGCACCGCGTAGCGATTGAGCACCTCGTTCGCGGCGGTGACGGTGTAGTCACCATCCGCGCCCACCAGCGCCGAGCTCGATACGGCGACGGGCCCAGCCCCAGCGGCAGCTGAAGCCGCGGAGGGGGACGGCTCTGTCGCGCATGCAGCGATCAACGCTCCCAGCAACGGAGCAGCCCAGTTCACGAGCTTCAAGTGTCTGCGATGTTTCATGGTGGATCGAGGCCGGCACATGGGCGCCAGAGGAGCGACTGGCGAAACCGTGCGGTGCGGCATCCTCTCTCTTCAAGAAGTTCAACGAGTCAACTGCCCGACAGCCCAGGTGTTGGAGAATGATCGCCAGGCCAGAGGCATGAATGATTCCGGCCCTTTGTGGAATTGTCCAGTCACCGTACGTGCATGGCTCATACCAGCGCTTCGGAAGGCTCTTCGCCTTGGAGGCGCTCGCTCGGGGGGGGGGCTTACGCGTCAGTTGACATGTCAGTCGCCCGGATTGACACGTCGCCCAGCGAGGGATTTCATGCCTGGAGCCGCCCGGCCCCCTCGGAGCGGCCCCTGCGCGAGCCAGGCGTCACGGCCGCCTGACCGGGCCTACGGCTTGCGGTGCGTGGCCCCGGGCGCGAACCACCTGCGCAACACCCGCGGAGATGCCGCGCGGTAGATCGTGTCGTGGCGCAGATCCGGCCTGGGCTCGTACTGCCACCACAGCCCGGCGGGTGCGGTCGTGCGGAGCACCTCCGCCAGGCGCGCGGCGGCTGGAGCAATATCGTCCTCGTTGGCGGACGACAGATACAGCGCGTTGCGCAGGTCCGGCCGGGCCTTGAGGTGCTCGCTGGCCTTGCGCACCAGCTCCTCGCCGTTCCACCACAGACTCGGGCTCAAGGCGATATAGGTGTCGAACAGCTTCGGCTGCAGGAAGAACGTCTCGACGATGAACAGGCCGGCGAGAGATTCGCCGATGATCGCCGTCTCGTCCGCCACGCGATACCGGCGGCGCACCTGCGGCATCAGCTCGTCGCGGATGAAGCCACGGAACGCGGCCGCGCCGCCGACGCGCGGGGCGATCTTGCGATCCTCGTCGACCTCGGTCGGGCCGGTCATGTCGCGTCTGCGCTCGGTGTTCTCGATGCCGACCAGGATCAGCGGTCGCATCTCGCCGGCCCGGATCGCGGTGTCGACGGTGGTGGCGACGTGCGGGAAGTCCTCCTGCAAGCCGCCGTCGGGCATGTACAGCACGGGATAGCGCGTGGCCCCCGCCGCGTCATAGCCCGGCGGCGTGTAGACGTTGATGCGCCGCGTCTCCTTGAGCGTCGCGGACTCGAGGGTGAACGACTGATGCGGCGGCACCGGCTCGGCGGCCACGGCGCGGGCCGGCGCGGGCTGCTGGCCTGCGGGAGCGGAGGACTTCTGGGCGAAGGCAGGGGCCGAGAGCAACAGCACCACCATGGGGAGGTACGGGGAGCACGGGCGTCCGTCACTCATGGGTTCAGTTCTCCGCGACGTCGTAGAGGGCAGATGGCCGCCTGCGTGACAGCCCCCCCTCCGTCCTATACTTCCTCAGGGCCTCATCTCCGTCCCGCCCGAGCCACCGCCGAGCTTCTGCTTGAGCGCTTCCAGGCCTTCGCCGCCGGCCTCGCGGGCCTTGTCCAGCGTGCCCGCGGCCTCGTGCGCGAACTTCTCCGGGGTGAGCGCCCCGACACCCTGGCGTACCCGGTCCATCCAGGCGATGGGCGCGTAGACCTGCTTCGCCCTCTCGGGGCCCAGCACGATGACGAGCAGGTTCTCCAGCCCGCCGGCTCGGGCGACGAGCGCCTGCCCGAGGATGAGGGCCGCGCGCGCCTGGAGGAAGATAGGCAGCTGCTCGCCATGCCTTCGCAGCTCGTCGGCGCTGGCCTGCACCTCGCGGCGCTCCTTCTCGCCGAGGTACGGACTGGCGGCCAGCTTGTCGAGGTACTTCGCGGACTGCTCATAGCGCTCGCGGCGGAAGTGGATGAAGGCCCAGCCCCACCACGTCAGCTCGTTCTCCACGCCCACCTTCTCCAGCGAGCGCAGGCCGCGCTCGATGTCCTCCTCGGCGAGCCGCTCGCGCTTGAGGCCCATGCGGTTGCGCGCGCGCAGGAAGTAGCCGGCGGCGAGCAGCGTCTCGCGGGACTGCTCCGCGGTGGCGCCCTTGATGCCGGGGAAGTCCTCCGCGGGCAGGGCCTCCGTCTCCGCGAGGAAGGCGTTCAGCTCCTCCTCGGCCGCGTAGTGGTAGCCGGCGTCGCAGAAGGACAGGCCTCGATTGGCTCGGACGACCGCGCGCAGGGCGGGCAGCCAGGCGGGCTGGGGCGTGGCGCGCGAGAGCTCATAGAACACCAGCTCCGTGGCCGGGACGCGGTTGCTCCGATCGCTGCTGTCGAGGAGGAGCCAGAGGGCGGCGAGCACGGCGTGCTCCTGGCCGGCATCATAGCCCGGCAGCAGAGGCGGCGTGTCGTTGAGCCATTTCGTCCACAGCAGGGGGAACTCGTCCTCGTCGCGCTTCTGGAGCGTCTTCCGGGCCTTGTAGAAGGCGATGCCCAGGTCGAGGTACTTCTGGGCCACGCGGCGGGTCTCCTCCTCGGTGACGGCGTTCTCCGGCAGGTGCCGCGTCTCGTCGAGGGCACCCCAGAGGGCGGCGATCTCCGCGGGCGCGTTCGCCTCGCCCTCGGAGCGCATCGTCAGCTTGAGGGCGCGGTAGGGCACGAGCGTATAGGAGTCGCGGATCCGCTTCTCGATGGTGGCCCGCTCCTCGGCGGCGCGCGCGGCGTCCGTCTTCTGGCAGCCACCGCAGGCGGACAGGAGCGCCAGGGCGAGCGAGGCGGCGCGGGCGCGGAGCTGGCGCGAGGAGGAGAGCGCATCGACGGGAGGCATCATCGAGCTCGGACAGTAGCACGGCGCGCGGGCCGAGCTCTCCGCCCCTCGCGGAGGCGGCGCCGCCAGGTCCCCGTTCCCTCAAGCGGGGGCGTCGCCGGGGCCGTGGGCTCCAGCGCGCCAGGATCAGCGCCGCCAGGTAGCCGAAGCTGCTGACGAGCCGCACGACCGGCGAGAGGTTCAGCGCCAGGGACCACAGCACGTACAGCAGGTCGACCACGAACATGGGTTGGAGAGGCCCCCCACGCTCCACGAGTCCATCTACGCACGGTGGGCCCGGCTGGAACGGATGGGGCGCTCGTTCAAGCGCTCCAGCGTCGGGCGCAGGACCTGACGCTCGACACGCCTCTGGCCGAGCGACCCAATGTCCCCAAGGGAGAGATGATACCTGCGGTCGCCCTGCAGCACGACCACCAGATCCTTCCCCGTGGAGGACCTGGGCTGGCCCACCAGCCGCAGCGTCGAGACCTCCGCGAGGGGGTACGATGCCGACCGCACAGGCAGGAACAGCCAGCGCCTCCGTGCGGTGAGCGTCCCGCCCGCGGGGTCTATGCGGACCTCGACCCGGTTGCCAGCCCACCAGAGCCAGAGCGCGACGCCGAGCGTGATGAGCGCAGAGTCGATCGGCCTCTCGAGCGGCGCGCCCCAGCTCCACCAGTCCCAGAAGTCCCACCACCAGACGAGCCATGAGGCGAGGGCGATGAGCGCCGTGACGACCGCGAGCTCGGCCGGACCGAGCGGAAAACACGAGCGGGTGAAGGATTCGCTGGAGGGAGCACGTCCGCTGTTTGAAGGCATCGCGGT
This sequence comes from Myxococcaceae bacterium, assembly GCA_016926755.1. Taxonomy (GTDB): domain Bacteria; phylum Myxococcota; class Myxococcia; order Myxococcales; family Myxococcaceae; genus Hyalangium. The sequence continues at coordinate 6,013 of JAFGNZ010000376.1, forward strand.
ATCCTCAGCGGGACTCTACGCCAATGGCCTCGGGCGGGTATCTCTGGGCGGGGCAGCGCAGCGCGGTCATCGACCTCGAGACCCAGCGCCCCCTTCCGTTCTCGGTCGTCACCGAGCAGCCCCCTTCCGCGGAGCTGTGTCTGCAGGTGATGTGGAAACGAGTCCCCTTCGGCTCCGTTGCGGAGGACGAGGTGTCTGCCCGGTGCCCTGAGGCGGAGTTGCCCGAGGTCTGGCCCGGTTCTACTGCGAACCTGGAGGTGCCAGTTCCTCCGGCAGGCGCGTTGGGACGAACTTCAACCCCTTGAGCGCATCCATCACGATGAACCCTTGGTCAGCGATTTTGATAGTGGACCCATGAACTCCGGCCATGATGCGGCGGGAATCGAACCCGCCCCCGCGGGAGGGCTCATTTGCTGGAGCGCGTGGCTTCCAGTCGCGCGCGCCAGGCGTCACGATCCAGCCTGCGGCCCTCCTTCCACACCGCGAGGATGTCGCGCGTCTGCCGCACGTCCACCGTCGGATCTCCCCGCACGAGCACCAGGTCCGCCCTCAGCCCGGGGGCGATCCGGCCACGGTCCGCTAGCTGGAAGGCTCGGGCGGGCAGCGCGGTGGCCGCGGCCAGCGCCTGCACGGGCGTCAACCCCGCGGACACCAGCATCTCCAGCTCGTAGTGCAAGGTCGCGCCCGCCGCCACCCCCGGGTTGCCTGCGTCAGAGCCCGCCAGCACGGGCACGCCCGCCTCCAGCATCATCCGGGTGCTCTGCCGCATCACGTCCGGCCGCAGGCCCGCACCGAACTCGGGCGGAAACTGCACCGCCATCAGCCGCAGGCTGCTCGGCGTCAGGTAGGGCCCGAGCAGCGGATCCGCCTTCAGCACCTCCACGTGCCCCTGGTGCGCCACGGAGAAGGCCACCGCGAGCGTGGGGATCAGGAACACCTTCCGCTCCGCCATTCTCCGCACCAGGGCCGTCTCCGGCATCGTGTCCGTAATGCAGTGGGCCAGCCCATCCGCCCCGGCCTCCACGGCCTCGTGAGCCCTCTGGCCGGGCAGCGCGTGCACCACCGCCAACCGGTTGTGCGCGTGCGCGGCCTGGATGCACGCGACGAGCACCTCGCGGTCCAGGGTGGGGATGGTCTTCGGGAGCACGGTCTCCCCCGCGTCGTAGACGAGCTTGATGTAGCGGGAGCCCGCTGCCACCGCGGCGTCGACCGCCTTCTCGCACTCCTGCGGCGTGGAGGCCGTCAGGACCGTGACCCCCGGGTACTCGGTGCCGTGCCCACCGGGAGAGGTGATGAGCAGGCCCATGATGCTGTCCGCCTCATCCACGCCTCTCCGGGGCAGCTCCGCCACGGAGAGGCGTGCCGCGCCGGCGGAGAGCTCGGCGAACATGTCGATCACCGTGGTAATGCCCAACGCGAGCGAGGCCCGGTACGCGTCCGGGCCGTCGGCATGGAAGTGCGCGTCCACGAGGCCCGGCAGCAGCGTCTGCCCCTGACCGTCGAGGATCTCCGCCCCCTCTGGTGGGCTCACGTCCGCGCCCACGGCGACGATCTTCCCCCCTCGCACCACGACCGTTCCTTCTGGAATCACCCGCTCCCCGTCGAAGATGCGGACGTTGCGGATGGCCAGGCCAGGCTCCGCGCCCGCCGTCTCCGCGGAGCCGCGAGGAGTGGCGCACCCCGCCACCGCGAGCAGGGCCAGAGCCCCCACCAGGGATCTCGATTGACGCATCATGCGATCCTCCTCCCGATCCAATGCCTGCCAGCCTACTTCAGCGCCCCGGTGTGCTGAGAGCGTTACCGCGTATGCTGTGCCCAAGCCCAGGAGGAGACCAGCCATGTCGTGGCTCGATACGTTGGAAGAGATCCGGACGCGGGACTTCAGCAAGGTGTCCGCGAAGGAGCGGGACAAGGCCGCGCGCAATGTCATCAACATGTGCTCGTACGCGTCCGCGCTGGTGGCCATCTCGCCCATCCCGCTGTCGGACGTGGTGCTGATGCTGCCCATCCAGACCGGCATGGTCATGACGGTGGGGCACGTCTACGGGCGGAAGGTGGACAAGGCCTCCGCCAGGGAGCTCATCCTCGAGCTGGGCGCCACCGCGGGGGTGGGCCTGCTGGCCAGGCAGGGCATCAAGGCCCTCATCCCCGTCTTCGGCGCGCTCCTCACGGTGGCGCCCGCCTTCGCCGCCAACTGGGCCATGGGCCGCGTGGCGATGGAGTACTTCCAGAACCCGGGCCTCAGCGGCGAACACCTGAAGGAGGTGTTCCGGCGCGCCAAGGACGAGGGCGGCTCGCTCTTCTCGAAGGACGCGTTCGATCGCTTCCGGAAGCAGCACGAGAAGAAGGTCCACGCGGTAGCGACCGAGGAGAGGGAGCAGGAGGAAGCCCCCGCCCCGACCCGGAACAGGTCCGCCGCGAAGAAGTCCGCCGCGAAGAAGTCCGCCGCGAAGAAGAAGGCACGTTAGAGCGCCACACGGGCGGGCGCGTCTCGGCCTCCTTGTCGGGTTCTTCGGTTTTTGCCCTATCTCACAGGTTGAGAACGCGATGAGGCGTCCACGACCGTCCGCGATCGTGGACGATCGTCGCGAGCTCGCGCGGTGCTTCCACTGCGTCTCAGAGGGAGAGGCCGTTGGCACGGCGGATGCTCCTGTCCCGGGCGACCTCAGGCGGTCGAAGCCGATGAGGCGCCCACGTCATTGGTGGCGAGGGAGAGTGAAGGAGCGAGGTAGGAAGATGCTGACGGCAGGAAAGCGGTTGGCGGTGTTCTCCATTCGGGAGGGCAAGGGCGGGAGCATCTGGGTGCGTGCGGGGAGCGCCTTCGTGAACAAGGACGGCTCGCTGAACGTGCTGCTGGACGTGCTGCCGCTGGATGGGAAGCTGCACGTGCGCGAGGCGGCGGACAAGAAGGACGGGCTGCAGGCGGCCGGCGGTCGCTACGCGTCCGAGGCGGGGCTCGAGGCGGGGCTCGTGGGGGGCCACTCGTGAGCGGGCGTGCGGTGATGCTGGCGTGGGTGTTGGCGCTCGGGGTGGTGCTGCTCGGGCCTGGGGTGGCGGAGGCCGGCCGCAGCCGCACGCAGTACACGGGCGTGGTGAACCTCAACGAGGCGACGGAGGCGGAGCTGGACCGTCTGCCGGGAGTGGGGATGAAGGCCGTGCAGCGCATCCTCGAGTACCGGCAGAAGCGGCCGTTCAAGCGCATCGAGGAGCTGGTGCGGGTGAAGGGCTTCGGGAAGAAGAAGTTCCAGAAGCTCAAGCCCTACCTGACGCTCACCGGCCCCTCGACGCTGAAGGTGGAGCAGACCCGCACCACCGAGGCGCCGAAGCAGTCGAAGCGCTGAAGCCTCGAGCGAGGGCCGCTCCGGAGCCGTCATGGCCGGAGCGGCCACCGCGAATCCATGTGGACTTCACCCTGGGCTCCCCGCGGGCGCGCCAGCTCGCCGAAGAGGACGCTCAGGCGCTGCGCAGCGCGGCCGAGTGCGCCAGGCACATCCAGGAGATCATCCGCGACATCAAGATCTTCTCCCGCCCCGAGGAGCAGGATCTCGGCCCGACCGACCTGCACCGGGTGCTCGACTCGGCGCTGCGCATGGCCTGGAACCAGATCTTCCCGCGGGCCCGCCTCGTGAAGGACTACGGGGATGCCGCCGCCGTCCGTGGCAGCGAGGCCCGCCTGGCGCAGGTCTTCCTCAACCTCGTCATCAACGCGGCCCAGGCCATCCCAGGGGGCAACATCCACGAGAATGAGATCCGCGTCGTCACCCGCAGGGAGACCGACTCCGTTCGAGTCGAGATCCACGACACCGGAGCAGGCATCTCCCCGGAGCTGCACGAGCGCATCTTCGATCCGTTCTTCACCACCAAGCCCTCCAGCATCGGCACCGGGCTCGGCCTGTTCATCTGCCGCCGCCTCATCACGGAGATGGGGGGCAGCATCGACCTGGAGAGCCAGCCCGGCCGTGGCAGCCTGTTCCGCGTCCGCCTGCGCGTCGCCCAGGAGGGGTGGCCCCCCCGGCCGGCGAGCGCCTGAGCCCTGGAACTCCGCGGGGTTGCGCCAGCGCGGCCTCGCCCAGGCAAGCCCCCCGCCCGCCTAGATGCGCCGCGTCACCCTCTCCCAGGCGCTGACATCAGAGCTAGGCTGGGAGGTGGCTGCCAGAGGACTCCCCGGGTCGCCCGGCCGGCTGCTGCCCGACCTGCCCTTCTTGGAGGGGCACCGATCTTCCTCTGTGGGAGGGCCGGAACGGGGCTAAAACTGTCAGTTGGGAAACGTGTGGAGGCGCGGTTGAAAGAGACGCAGGGGATGATGGAGCACGAAGAGCCAGCACTCGCCGAGCAACAGGAGCGGCCGCACCGTGGGCCCCAGCTGGGCGAGGTCCTGGAGTTCATGCGGCTCTTGTGGGCCGTGGATCATGGCCTCCAGTCCACCTCCAAGCGGATGGAGGCCACCCTGGGCCTCACCGGACCCCAGCGGCTGGTGCTCCGCCTGGTGGGCCGCTTCCCGGGCATCACCGCGGGCACGCTCGCCCAGATCCTCCACGTCCACCCGAGCACCCTCACCGGCGTACTCAAGCGGCTGGAGAAGCGGAACTTGCTGGAGCGCAAGGCGGATCCGCTCGATGGGCGCAAGGCGCTCTTCGCCCTCACCGAGACAGGCCGGACGCTGGACATCCCCTCCACGGGGACGGTGGAGGCAGCGGTACAGCGGGTGCTCTCGAGGATGACCCGCACCCGCATCCTCCACACCCAGGACGTGCTCACCGCCCTCGCCGAGGAGCTGGGGGGCGTCCCCACGGGGAGCACCCCCTCGGATGATCCCCTGTCCCGGCGCTCTGCCACCCGCTGAACCTCTCCCCCCTCCTGCCTTCCGCCGCCCGACAAAGCGCCCCTCCGATGGGGCCCCATCCCCACAAGGGGCCGCGCGGCCAGGTGGGGCCTGCTACAGAATTGGGAAATAGGCGGCCCACCTGTGGGTTGCCTCGCTACTGAGCGGACGAGACCTTGAACCTCGAGACCCCGCAGATCCCTGGACCGGAGCTCCCCCCTCCTCCCCCGCCCCCACAGGCTCCGCCCGTGGCCCGGGCGAAGCCGCGTGCCCGCCAGGTGGAGGCCCTGCTCGCCGCCGTGCGCGCCCGCCAGCGGCGCCAGCTCTGGCTGCAAGGGGGCATGCTCGGCGCCATCGCCTTGCTGGTGCTCGGCGTGGCCGGCGGCTTCCTCGGGCTCGTCGCGCCGGAGCTCGGCCGCTGGGTGCTGATCCTGGCCCCCGTGGCGGGCCTCGCCGTGGCGGGCGCGCTGGGCGTCCTCCTGTCCCAGCGACTGGTGGGGGATGATGTGAGGACGGCGCGGCTGATCGGCGTGCGCCGGCCGGAGCTGTCCCTGGACGTGCTCGCCGCGGTGGAGCTCACCCGGGAGCATGAGGCGGAGCATCACTCGGCGACGCTCGTCGAGGCCTTCCTGGCGCAGATGGACTGGCGGGCGCGGCAGGTGGATCCGGCCACCGTCGTGGACGGCAAGCGGGTGCGGCGCGTGGGGCAGGTGCTGGCCGCCGTCCTGCTGGCCGTGCTGGCGACGATGGTGCTGGCGGGGGGCCGCTGGCGCGCGGGCGCGGTGAAGGCCTGGGAGGCGGGCCGTGAAGTCGAGGCCGCCGCCCAGCTCGAGCCCATCACCGGCGACATCGAGCTGACGTACCGCTACCCCGCCTATACCGGGCTCATGCCCCGCACGGTGGCGGGCACCAACGGCGAGGTGAGCGCGCCGGCCGGCACCGAGGTGGTGATCAAGACGCGCTCGGACCGGGAGGTGGAGCGGGCCGAGCTCGTCATCAACGGCCAGGCGCTGCCGCTCCAGGTGGAGAACCAGCGCGACCTGAGCGGCTCCTTCGTGGCGAGCAAGACGGGCCACTACCACTTCACCTTCTACGGCAAGCGCGCCAGGCCCATCGCCGTGGGGCCGGACATCGCCGTCAACGTCGAGGCGGACAAGCCGCCCGAGGTGTCCCTGCTCACCCCGGCCTCGGAGCTCGAGGTGGATCCCGGCGACAAGGTGGCGCTCAAGTTCGAGGCCAAGGATGACTACGGCCTGGGCGAGCTGGCGCTCGTGTTCCGCACCCCGGGCTCGCAGCAGGAGACGCGCGTGCCGCTGCCGCGCGAGGACAGCCGCCGCACCCAGGGCACGCATACGTGGGATCTGGGCACCTTCACGGTGAAGCCGGGCGATCGCATCACCTACTACATCGAGGCCCGGGACAACGACGCGGTGGAGGGCCCCAAGCGGGGCGTCAGCCGCACCCAGGTGCTGCGCATCTACAGCGCCGCCGAGCACCGCCGCGCCGCGCTGGCGAAGGCCGAGGCGCTCTGGGGCCGGCTGGTGGATCACCTCGCGGACCGGCTGGAGGGCTCGGACGGGGCCCGGGAGAAGGACGTGGAGCGCATCACCGCCGGCCAGGCGGTGGACGCCTCCGGCCTGCAGCTGGTGGGGGACATGCGCGCGCTGGCAAAGGAGCTGTCGCGCGAGCGGGACGTACCCAAGGAGCTGCTCGGCGCGCTCATCAACATCGCCGATGGCATGTCGCGGAAGATCTCCACCACCATGGACTTCCGCCGCCTCTACCTGCGCACCCAGCGGCTGCGCGGCGAGGACTGGGGCACGGGCACGCGGCTGACGGCGGCGGTGAACGACGAGATCGCCGAGGCGGAGAAGAACGTCCTCTACCTGGAGTCGCTGCTGGACCGGCAGAAGCTGGAGGCGCTGCAGGAGATGGCCAAGGAGCTGGAGGGCCAGCGAAGGGATCTGGCGCGGCTCATCGAGGAGTACAAGGCCAGCCCCAGCGACGCGGCCCGGCAGCAGATCCTCGAGGAGATCAACCAGCTGCGCCAGCGCATCGACGAGCTGATGCAGCGCATGGCCGAGCTGCGCAAGGGCATCCGCGACGAGCACCTCAACGCCGAGGCGCTCTCGGAGATGATGAAGGACCAGGACGTCTCCAGCGCGCTGGATCAGGTGGAGAAGCTGATGCGCGAGGGCAAGGCGGACGAGGCGCTGGCCAAGCTCCAGGAGCTCTCCATGCAGATGGACGAGATGATGGAGTCGCTCGACAAGGCCGAGTCCGAGTTCGGCGGCGAGCAGTACCCGGAGCTGGCGGAGAAGTTCAGCCAGTTCATGGAGGACCTGCAGCAGACGGCGCGGGAGCAGCAGGAGGTGGCGGAGGCCACCAAGGCGCTGCGTGACCAGGCGCGCTCGCAGAACCGGGAGCGCCTCAAGGAGCGGGGCCAGCAGATGAAGGAGGAGCTGCTGCGCCAGGTGGAGCAGGTCCAGAAGGACTACCAGCAGCTCAAGCCGGAGCAGCTCAACAGCCGGGCGGCGGGGCCGCTGTCGGAGGCGCAGTCGGAGCTGGAGAACCTGGAGAACGCGCTCGAGGCGGACGCCTTCGATCTGGCGGCGGACGCGGCCCAGCGCGCCGAGAACATGGCCCAGCAGCTCGCGCAAATGGGCGAGCACCAGCGCAAGCTGGATGAGATGTTCGGCAACCCGGAGGAGGTGCGGGAGCAGTCGGCGCAGCTGGCCCAGCGCCTCCAGCGGGACGCGCGCGCCCTGGAGGCCGTGAGCCAGAAGCTGCAGTCGCTCTTCCCGGAGCCGGGCTCGCAGCTGGGGCCGCAGGAGCGCAGGCAGCTCCAGCAGCTCTCCGAGCGGCAGCAGCAGCTGGAGGAGCGCGCCCAGGGCCTGCGCCAGCAGATGGAGGAGATGCAGCAGCTGGCGCCCGTGTTCGGCCAGGAGTCGGGCGAGCAGATGGAGGAGATCGGCCAGCGCATGGGCGAGGCGGCGCAGCGGATGCAGGGACAGGATCCGGGGCGCGGCTACGGGCAGCAGCAGCAGGCGCTGGAGGGGCTGCAGCGCTTCCAGCAGCAGATGCGCGAGAGCCAGAAGGGCCGGGGGCAGGGAGGCATCCCGCTGCCCATGGGGATGGGGCGGCGAGAGGGTAACGGGATTGATCCGCGCGAGAAGGTGGAGCTGCCGGACGAGGACGCCTTCCAGGCGCCCAAGGAGTTCCGCAAGGACCTGCTGGACGCGATGAAGCAGGGCGCGCCCGAGCGCTACAGGGAGCAGGTGAAGCGCTACTACGAGGAGCTGGTGAAGTGAGCCGCCATCCGGAGATCCAGGCGTGGAGCGCGCGCCCCCGAGCACAGGGCGCGGGGGTGAGGGTGCTGCTGGCGCTCGGGCTGCTGTCCCTGCTCGTGACGGCCGCGCCGGCCCGCGCGGACGACGAGTCCGTCAAGGCGGAGGCCAAGGCGCGCCTGGCGAAGATGGAGGCCGCGCTGGAGGGCTGGGACATCGCCGAGGCCAGGCGCGAGCTGGAGGAACTGGAAGCGCTGGTGCCGGACAGCATCGAGCCGCTCAAGTACTTCCACGGCCGCATCGCCTTCGAGGAGGGGCGCTATGCGGAGGCGCAGGAGCTGCTGAAGGCCGCGGGCATCGAGGACAAGCCGAGCAGCTACCTGCGGCTGGCGAAGGACACCCTGGCCATCACGAAGCACCACCAGCGCGCGGAGAGCGAGCACTTCATCTTCTACTACCCCAAGGGCAAGGAGGAGATCCTGGTGCCCTACGCGCTGGAGACGCTGGAGTCCATCCACCGGGCCATGGCGGAGGATCTGGGGTGGATGCCCAGGGAGAAGATCCGCGTGGAGGTGGTGAACAACGCGCGCGAGCTGTCTCGGGTGAGCACGCTCACCTACGATCAGATCCAGACGACGGGGACGATCGCCATCTGCAAGTTCAACAAGCTGATGGTGACGAGCCCCAAGGCGGTGGCGCGGGGCTACGACTGGCAAGACACGCTGGCGCACGAGTACATCCACCTGGTGGTGAGCCGGAGCAGCCTCAACAAGGTGCCCATCTGGCTGCACGAGGGGCTGGCCAAGTGGCTGGAGACGCGGTGGCGAGGCGCGGGCGGGCTGGGGCTCAACCCCTCCACGATGGCGCTGCTGGGGCGGCGGGTGAAGGCGGACACGCTGGTGCCCTTCGAGAAGATGCACCCGTCCATCGCCATGCTGCCCACGGCGGAGGACGCGGCCCTGGCGTTCGCGGAGGTCTACTACGCCATCGACTACGTGCACGCGACGAAGGGGAATGCGGGCCTGCGCGCCATCGTCCAGGAGCTGCGCAACGGGCAGCCGGACCGCAAGGCGGTGGAGGCGGCCATGGGGATGCCCTTCGGCCTCTTCGAGAAGTCGTGGCTGGCGCACATCAAGAAGCAGTCCTTCCCCAAGGAGCTGCTGCCGCGCGAAGAGGTGGTGCTCAAGGAGGACGCGAAGGGCAAGGAGAAGGAGGATCCGAAGAAGGGGCGGGAGATCTCCTTCGGCGACTTCATGGAGGTGACGGAGCTGCCGGCGCGCAAGTTCGCGCACCTGGGCGAGCTGCTGCGCGAGCGCAACCGGATCAAGGCCGCGGCGGCGGAGTACGCCAAGGCGTACGAGATCGTCGGAGACAAGTACGAGTCGGTGTCGAACAAGTACGCGCTGGCGCTGCTGGAGCTGCGGCGGCTGGACGAGGCGGAGAAGGTGCTGCGCGGCTCGCTGCGGCTCCACCCGGGCCTGCCAGGCACGAACGTCCACCTGGGCCGCATCCTGCTGTTCCGCAAGGACTACGTGAAGGCGAAGGCGGCGTACCTGGAGGCGCTGTCGACGAACCCGTTCGATCCGGAGGTCCACATCGCGCTCACGAAGATCCACGATGAGCTGGGAGCGACGGCGCTGAAGGAGCGGACGAAGAAGGCGGGGGCGCTCCTCACGGACCTGACGCCCGATCAGGTCGAGCACGTGGCCTGGAAGTTCCTGCGGGAGGAGCAGCAGTTGCACGAAGTGAGCGTCCCCGGCGCTCCCGGCGAGGCGCCCGCTGCCGCCCCTGCCCCCGCGACGGACGCCGGGAAGTAGACGCTCAGCAGAACTTCGAGAACACGAGCGTCTTGCCCAGCGTCTCCGCGCCGCCCTCGCCCGCCATCTGCCTCACGAGCGTGAGGATGTCGGGGGCCTGCTCCACGTGCCGGGCCACGAGGTAGAAGCACTCCACGGCCGCTCGATCCAGCACGGCCTGGGCGTCCTGGGGCGCCGCGCCCTGCTCCACCGCGCACAGCGCCGCCACGTCCGGGTGCCCCACCAGCGTCAGCCGCAGCATCGCCACGCGCAGCACCAGCCGGAACACGTACACGAGCAGGCTCGGCACCTCGGTGAACGGGGCGCGCAGCCACTGGTTCACTCCATGGTGGAGGAAGTACTGCTCGACTCGCGCTCCGTGCGCCGCCTGCACCCGCTCCCACCGGGCGGCGTACTCGCGCCACGCGCGCTCTGGCTCCTCGGTGGCCTCGTCGGAGCCCCAGAGCGACACCAGCACCCCACGGACGAACGGCCCGAAGCGCTCGCCGCGCGCCACCGCCCGCCGCGCCTTCAGCATCGAGGCGAGCAGCCCCGCACAAGGCCCGCCTGGGATCGCCAGCGCCGAGAAGTCCCGGTGCATGGCCTCCAGCGTCTCGGGATCATCGAAGGGCTGGAGGATCGCGTGCAGCACCTCCCCGGCCTCGGCCGCGCTCCCCTGGAAGGGCGCCGCGCTCCGGAAGACGGAGTCCACTCGGAACGCCAGCTGCCCCAGGAACGAGAGCCGCGAGGCGAGAGGGAACTCGCCTCGGTGCAGGAGCCGCAGCGCGGCGGCGCGGAGGAGCTCGGCATGGACGACGTAGGCCTCCGCCGGCTCGCCGGGCAGGGGCCTCGCCGCCTCCAGGCGCGGCACCTGCTCCACCGGCCCGGGCACCTGCTCCATGGCGCCCTCCTCCAGCAAGAGGAGCCGCGCCATCTCCGGGCACGCGAGAGAGCCTGCCACCTCCACGCGCTCGCCCCACTTCCAGACGATGCGCGGGAAGGTGACGCACGGATCGGGGAGGACCTTCTCCCCATGTCGGCGATGGAGGGAGCAGAGCCTGTCGGGATCGAGGAAGGAGCAGCTCCCGTCCGAGCGCATCTGGAGGTACGCGCGCTCCGCGGGGGGGCCTTCGGGGTTGGGGAGCACGAGCTCCTCCACCCGCTCCGCCTCCGGGCTCCCGGCGACGCCCTCCCGCAGGCGCGAGAGGCGCTCCTCGCTCACCGGCACGCGGAGCCCGACACAGCAGGTGTCCTCACAGCGATCGGCGAGGCACCGGAACTCCAACACTCTCTTGACGAAGCGGGGGGCGTCCATGGGCGGCACAGGCCTCGAGGCCGAGGAGTCCCGTGGACGATAGCGCGTCCTCCCTCCGCGCGCTCACTCCCCTGGAGAGCGGCCCGGCGCCCTGCTCCGCTCGTGAGCAGGGCGCCAGGGCCTGGGATTACGGGTCGCGACGCCGCCGCAGCGCGCCGAGCCCCAGCAGCAGAGCGAAGGCGCTGAACGCCGCGCTCCCGGCGCCCGTGCACCCGCAGCTGTCGTTGTTCTCAGGGCCACCGCTGACGGGGGGAGGGGTGGTCGCGTTGGCCTTGCTCATGAACACCGCCGTGGTGCGCGCCGGCACGGTGAAGGTGCCGGAGCTCGCCTCGAACGCGGCCGTGCGGACAGTGGGATCCGTGGACTCCTTGAGCACCGGGTGGAGCTCCACGTTCCTGTCCTTGAAGGCGCTCAGCGCGAAGCTCTGCGCTTCATCGCTGCTGTTGAAGAGCACCACCGCGTCCTGGTACGTGTCGACGCCACCGAACTTGTCCCCCTCGATCGTCATCACGATGAGGCCAGGGGTCTGCTGCGGCCCGGTGTTCTCGAAGCGCACGCGCCGCTGGATGTCGCTCGCCGTGCGGAGCCGGAAGAGGGGCGAGCTCTTGCGGATGCGGACGAACTCCTCGAAGTGATCGAGCGCCCGAGTGATGTGAGCCGGGGTCGGCTTGAGCGCCGGATCCTTGAGGAGGTCCGCCATGATGGGCCAGTGGGTCTGGTTGTCCCCGGCCGGCGGCAGGCCCACGCCCCAGTTGTTGGACTGGTAGGTCCAGTCCAGCTTGTTGAACCAGTCCCCCGAGTTGTAGCTGTTCCGGTCCAGCGACTTGGAGCGGAGCAGCTCGTCGCCCGCGTGGAAGAACGGGATGCCCTGCCCCAGCGCCACCAGGCTGATGCCCATGTTGTGCATCCGCACGCGCGTGTCCATCGGGGCGTTGCGCGGCGCCTTGAGCTGCACGGCGTCGAACAGCGTCTCGTTGTCGTGCGCCGACACGTAGGTGATGACCTCCTGCGGATCCAACGTATAGCCCGCCGGATCGTTGCCGTACTTGATCTCCGAGCCCTTCACCGCCGCGCCCGCCGCGCTCGTGAAGGAGTAGTCCCGGAGGTTGCCGGCCAGCCCCACCCGGATCCGATCCATGTGCGAGAGCAGCAGCGTCTTCTGCTGCTCCTCCGTGCCCTGGTTCGTCTCGTTCGGATCGGAGAAGAGCCCGCTGATGAAGCCCTGCTCCTGCAGGCCGCTGAACGGACCACCGCCGCGCGCCGCGTCGCGGAGCCGGTCGCTGAAGGTGCCCATGCCCGTGCCCGGCATGTTGAGCTGCGTGGCGTTTACGCCGCGGGCGTTGTTGGCCACCTCGCCGAAGTTCCAGCCCTCGCCGTAGAGGTAGATGGACTTGCCGTCCACGCCATCCTTGGCCACCGTGAGCACGTCCAGCGCCGCGCGCACCTTCTGCATGTTCGCCTTCATGTGGTGGCCCATCAGGTCGAAGCGGAAGCCATCCACCTTGTAGGCCCTGGCCCAGGTGACGATCGAGTCCACCATGAGCTTCTCCATCATGGCGTTCTCGGTGGCGGTGTTCTGGCAGCACGTGGAGGTCTCCACGTTCCCGTCCGGGCTGAGCCGGTGGTAGTAGCCGGGGACGATCCGGTCCAGCACCGACTTCGGATCCTGCCCGGCGGAGTTGGTGTGGTTGTAGACCACGTCCATCACCACCCGCAGGCCGCGCACGTTGAGCGCCTGCACCATCTCGCGGAACTCCACCACGCGCGTGGTGCCGTCCGGGTTGGTGGAGTAGCTGCCCTCGGGCACCGTGTAGTGGAATGGGTCATAGCCCCAGTTGAAGCCGTCCGTGTCCCGCACCGCGTTCACCGCGGCCTGCTGCTGATCCGAGTCGGGCGGGAGAGAGGCCAGATCCCCGGCCGGCTGCTGGTGCTCGGCGCGGCTCTCGTTGATGGTGGCGATGTCGAACACGGGCAGCAGGTGGACGTGCGTCACGCCCGCCCGGGCGATCCGGTCCAGGTGCTTCGTCCCGTTGGAGTCCTGGGTGAAGGCCTTGAAGGTGCCCCGCTCGTTCTCCGGGACCGAGCCGTCGTGGATGCTGAAGTCGCGCACGTGCAGCTCGTAGAGGACGATGTCCTCGGGCGCCGCCAGCGCCGGCTTCTGGAGCGTGCTCCACCCCGAGGGGGCGAGCGCCGCCTCATTCAGGTCGACGATCTGGCTGCGCGTGCTGTTGGTGGCGAGGCTCAGCGAGTACGGATCCGTAACCCGGTTGGTCCTCACCGCCTGCTCCTTGCGCACGTAGACCTCCACCTCGTAGAGGTAGAACTTGCCCATCCACGAGGCGTCGCCGGCGGCGTGCCACACGCCCTTCTCCAGCCGCTGCATCGCGACGACCTGGGACGGCTCCGCCGCGGTCGAGTCGTCGAAGATCAGCAGCGACACATTGCGCGCCGTGGGGGCCCAGACGCGGAGATAGGGGGTATCCGAGAAAGACACGCCCAGCGGGCCTTCGTACGTGTAGAGCGCATCCAGCACGCCGGCGAGCTGCAAGGATGTGGCGTCCAGCACCTTGCCCGCGGTGGAGGTGAGCGAGACGGCGAGCTGCCCCTTGAGCAGCGTCGGCACATTGTTCAGCTCCGCCTCGGGGATCTTCAGGGCGAGCGCATCCGCCAGGTGCGGGAAGCGCTGCTTCAGCTCGGCGCTCAGGCCCGCCTCATCCCGCTGGAGCGTGATGGCGGCGCCGCCCTGGATGCCGGTGTCGGTCAGCCGCATCGCCCCATTCGGCTCGTGGTGCAGTTGGAAGCTCGCGTCCGCGGGGATGGGCTCAATCTGGGGGAGCCACGCGAGCGTGTCGGGCGCCACCCAGTGGGCCTGGGCCAGGATGATGTCACCCGCGAGCGCGTTCGCCGGCCGGATGCGGGGCTTCTTGGTGGCGGCGTTCCAGGAGAACACCACCTCCTCCCCCTCCGCCGACACGGTGAAGGAGAGGTTGCTACCCCCCCGAGCGCCGCCCTGGCCGTAGTTCTCGTCCCAGTTCTCGTTGAGGGCCACCTTGCCCTCGTAGGCTCCCGGAGGGATCGCCGTGGTGGTGAAGGTGAAGATGCCGTCCCCGTCCGGATCCTGGAGCCAGGACTTGAGGCAGTCCGGCTGCCAGTCGCCAGGGCAGCCCAGCTCGCTCTGGAAGCTGCCGGGGGAGACCGCGACCTTCGCCACGTTGTCGCGCACGTAGTGGGTGACGGGATCGAAGTAGAACTTCACCGCCCCGGCGCCGGCCTGGGTGAGGGTGAGCGCCGCGCTGGGGTACGTCTCCGTCAGCGCGCCGTTGATGGCGACCTTGTAGCTCCAGGTGCCTGCGGGGATGTTGATGCTCCCCTGCCACACGCCGTCGGCCGCCTCTTGCGTGAGCTGGGTGGCGGCGCACGTGGGATCATCGTTGCTCGCACAGCCGAGCCCCATCTGCGTCTGGAAGTCGCCAATCACCGCGACGCTGGTGATCTGCGCGGCGGCTGCCAGGGGAAAGGAGAGGGCGGCCAGCAGCGCGCAGAGCGCGAGCGGACGCACCTGTAACGGGGGAAGGACTGGAACTCTCAGGACACACCTCCGGGGGGTTGAAGGGCACTCGCGACAGCGAAGGCGCGTGTGATCCGCGACGAAAAGGCTGGAGCCGGCGCGGCCTCACGGGCGGGCGCACCTTAGCAGGGTGCGGGAGGACAGGCGCCCCTACTGCCCCTCGCCCATCGTCTGTCCCCGGAGCATGCCGGGTGATCAACCGCAGGGGCGCGGAATCCCTGGGTGATCTGAAGCGCCTGCCCCCCGTGGGGGAGAGCGGGCCCATGCCCCACGCCCCGGGAGCCTCCGGTCCGAGCCGGGGTTGCGAGGGGCCGCCTTGCGTCTCCACCGTGCCCGTAGGTGGGCGGAGCGTTCCGCCGCACGGGGGTGACTGAGCATGAAGAGACTGATCATCGGGGTAGCGGCGGCAGGCGCGGCGTGCCTGCTGGGGTGCCAGACGCAGACGGCCGTGGGGGGCTACTCGTCGGAGGTTGCGTCACCGGCCCGCGTCGCCCAGAACCCAGACATCGCTCGGGGAGAAGGAGGGCCGCTCATCCCGGGCACGGTGATCGCCGACTACGAGGACACGCTCGTCATCCGGGATGACGAGGGCTTCGAGCGCGCCATGCGGGTGGAGCCCCAGACGCTGTACCGGGACGCGGAGGGCGACATCATCGCCCGCAAGTACCTGGCGCCGGGCTCCCAGGTGCGCACCTCGTTCGACTACAACGACAAGGAGCGCATCGCTCGCGAGGTCATCATCGAGAAGACCCGGAGCTGCGAGCTGAACGCGTGGCCCGAGGAGCCCTCGCCCTACCGTATAGACCCATGAGGTAGGGGCTGCTGCGCGCCGCGTCAGACTCCGGGTAGCACCGGCGTTCACCCGGGAAAGACGACGCGGCGCATCATGAACACCCGCGGGGCGAACCCGACCGTGGAGGTCTCCTGGCTCGCGTGACAGACAGTTCACCTCCACGTCGTTCTGTGAAACAGTCGCGCCGCAATGCAGGCCCCCTCATCCCGCAGACAAGCTGTGGTGCACGTGCGTCATGCCGGCACTGTGGCTTTGACGCTGCTGCTCGCCCTCCATCTGGCGAGTTGCACGCACACCCCGCCTGCTCCTGCTGCCGAACCCGCCCCAGCGAGTCCTCCGGCCGCGCCCGCGCAGCCCGCGGAGCCGCCGAAGCCCGCGCGCCGCTGGGCCGACGAGATCCTCTACTTCGTCGTGGTGGATCGCTTCGCGGATGGAGACGCGGGCAACAACCTCCAGGTGGACCCGTCCGCCCAGGGCGCCTTCCACGGGGGCGATCTCAAGGGGCTGCTGCAGCAGCTGGACGCGCTGAGCTCGCTGGGGGTGACGGCGCTGTGGCTCACCCCGGTGGTGAAGAACATCGACGGCTTCGTCACCGGCGCCGGCTTCCCGGACTGGGGCTACCACGGCTACTGGGCGGATGACTTCCACCGGATGGATCCGCGCTTCGGTACCGAGGAGGACCTGCGCGCCCTGGTGGATGAGGCCCACAAGCGGGGCATCCGGGTGCTGCTGGACGTCGTCTACAACCACCCTGGCTACAACTCGCGCTACCTGACGATGCCGGAGACGAAGAACTGGCTGCGGGTGGAGGACCGGGGCACCTGCGGCCAGGACGACGAGACGCAGTGCGTCTCCGGCCTGCCGGACTTCAAGACGGAGCTGCCCGAGGTGGCCCAATACCTGCTGGACGCGCAGCTCGCGTGGGCGAAGCGCTCCGGGGTGGACGGCTTCCGGCTGGACACGGTGAAGCACGTCAGCCACGACTTCTGGAAGGAGCACCGCCGCCGCATCCGCGCGGAGGTGGGCCAGGACTTCTTCCTGCTGGGCGAGGTGTGGGGCGGGGACGCCGAGTCGCTGGATCCGTGGTTCGCCGGGGACGAGATGGACGCCGGCTTCGACTTCGGCTTCCAGGGCAACGCCATCGCCTTCGTGCTGGGGCGCGGCCGCGTGGTGGCCTTCGACCGCTACCTCAAGTCGCGCGCCAAGGTGCGCCAGGGCTACCACCTGTCCCACTTCCTCTCCTCGCACGATGTGCCAGGGGCGCTCTTCCAGCTCGAGGGGGACGTGAAGCGCTTCCGCCTGGCGGCGGTGCTCCAGCTCACCAGCTCCGGCATCCCCACCATCTATTACGGTGAGGAGGTGGCTCGCCCTGGCGGAGACTGGCCCGCCAACCGCGGTGATATGCCGTGGGGCGAGCGGAGCGTGAAGCCCGGGGCCGGCAAGCCTCGCGACGAGGCGCTGCGCAAGCTCTACCAGCAGCTCATCTCCATCCGCCGCGCGCACCCGGCGCTCTCGCGCGGCACGCACCAGGGGCTGTCCACGGACGGCGACCTGTACGTCTTCCTGCGCCACGAGGCGGAGTCCGGAGACGCGGTGATGGTGGCGATCAACCGCGGGCCGCAGCCGGCGAAGGTGTCCCTGCCGTGGCCGGCTCCCTGGGGCGGGACGGCGGCGGAGGATCTGTTGAACGGGGGCCGGCTGGAGGGCCCCACCCTGGAGCTCACCGTCGAGCCGCTCTCGGCGCGCATCCTGGGAAGGCCGGGCTGAGCGGCCGGGACGAAGACGCAAACCCCAACCACCCTGCCTCACGGGGGCGAGGGCCCTGATGGCCGAAGTGACGTTCAAGGACGTGGCGAAGCGGTACGGCGCGGTCTCGATCATCGAGGGGCTCAACCTCGACATCCGGGACCATGAGTTCCTGGTGCTGGTGGGGCCCTCCGGCTGCGGCAAGTCCACCGCGCTCCGGATGATCGCCGGCCTGGAGGAGATCTCCGGCGGCACCGTCTCCATCGGCGGCCGGGTGGTGAACGAGCTGCCGCCCAAGGAGCGGGACGTCGCGATGGTCTTCCAGAACTACGCGCTCTACCCGCACATGTCGGTGAGGGAGAACCTCGAGTTCGGCCTGAAGATCCGCAAGACGCCCAGGCCGGAGATGGACAAGCTGGTCAACGAGGCGGCGGACATCCTCGACATCCGCCACCTGCTGGATCGCAAGCCCAAGCAGCTGTCGGGCGGCCAGCGCCAGCGCGTGGCCCTGGGGCGCGCCATCGTGCGCAAGCCCGCCGTCTTCCTCTTCGACGAGCCGCTGTCCAACCTGGACGCCAAGCTGCGCGTGGCGATGCGCGCGGAGATCAAGAAGCTCCAGCAGCGCCTCCAGGTCACCTCCGTCTACGTGACGCACGATCAGATCGAGGCGATGACGATGGGGCACCGCATCGCGGTGCTGAAGGAGGGCAAGCTGCAGCAGCTCGGCACGCCGCTGGAGGTGTACGAGCGCCCCGCCAACGTCTTCGTGGCCCAGTTCATCGGCAGCCCGCCCATGAACTTCATGGCCGCCACCCTGGACGCCAACGGCGCCACGCTGGTGGGCGAGGGCTTCACCCTGCCGGTGCCCCAGAGCCTGCGCGCGGTGACGGCCGGCAAGGGCGGCAAGAAGGTGAAGGTGGGCATCCGCCCGGACCACCTGCTGCAGCCGGGCCAGGCCCTCCGCGGCGAGGGCGCCACGGTGCAGACCCACGTCGAGATCATCGAGCCGCTGGGCAACGAGCTCATCGTCCACTCCCGCCTGGGAGAGTTCAGCCTCGTCTTCCGCATGCCCCCGCAGCAGCCGCCCGAGATGGGCGCCACGCTCCCCGTCGTGGTGGAGCTGGACTCACTACAGCTGTTCGACGCCGAAACCGAGCAACGCCTCACCCCGTGATCCCCCGGAGCCTCCCTCCCATGATGAAGACCCTGCGACTGCTGACCGCGGCCGTGTGCCTCTGCGCGCTTGGCCTGCTGCCCCTGACCGCCTCCGCCGCCGACATCGTCCTCTGGCACTCCTACCGCGCCGAGGAGAAGGCCGCGCTGGAGAAGGTGGTGGCGAAGTTCAACGAGACCCACCCCGGCAAGCACAAGGTGACGACGCTGGCGGTGCCGTATGACGCCTTCGCGGACAAGATCACCGCCACGGTGCCGCGCGGCAAGGGGCCGGACCTCTTCATCTTCGCGCAGGACCGCCTGGGCGGCTGGATCGAGGCCGGCAACACGGTGGAGCCCATCGACTTCTACCTGGATGACGAGCTGCGCAAGCGCTTCATCCCCACCACGATGGAGGCGATGACCTACCGTGGCACCGTCTACGGCCTGCCGCTCAACTACAAG
>JAFGNZ010000377.1 GCA_016926755.1 Myxococcaceae bacterium
CCATACACCATGATGCGGATCGGCCATTGCGACATGGGTTCCCTCGTGGCGAGTTCGAGCGGCGCCATATCTAGGGATGCAGGGCCCAGGGGCCCATGCCCCTCGAGGGCGGGGCGAGGTTGGAAAGAGAACCCTGGGTCCCGGCAAGGCCCTCCCGGGGCGTCAACCGCGCCGCGCGACGAAGAGCGTGTGGCGCGTGCCTCGGCCCTTCCCGGCGGGCACTGTGTGGGCCTCGGCGTTGAAGCCCGCGTGGGCGAGCCGCGCGGTGAAGCGCTCGTCCGGGCCAGCGCTCCACACCACCAGCACTCCCTGGGGGGCCAGGGCCGCGTGCGCCGCGGCAAGCCCCGGGCCGTCATAAAGGCCCGCATTGGAGGCCCGCGTGAGCGCCGTGGGCCCGTTGTCCACATCCAGGAGGATGGCGTGCCACGGCGCGCCGCGGCGCATCACGCGCTGGACGTCCATGAGCTCCACGCGCACGCGAGGATCCTCCAAGGGCCGGCCCGCCAGGGGTGCGAGCGGTCCCCGGTTCCACGAGACGATGGCCTCGGCCAGCTCGGCGACGACGAGCCGTGCGTCCGCGCCCAGCGCGTCCAGCATGGCCCGCAGGGTGTAGCCGAGCCCCAGCCCTCCAATGAGCACCCGCGGGCGCGAGACGGCCCCCAGGGCCGTGGAGGCCAGTCGCGCCATCGCCTCCTCCGAGCCATGGACGCGCGAGGACATGAGCTCCTGGCCGCGCACGCGGATGACGAACTCGCCGTCGCGATGGTGCAGCACGAGCTCGCCTCCGTCCGGGGCGGGCGCTCGCGCGAGGACTTCCCAGGGCTTCATGGACCTTCTCAAGCTGCCACACGCGGTGGAGGGCGTCCACCGCGTGAGAGCGTCCCACGCGAGCGCGGGGGCTCGTTGGCCGCCAGCCCCGGCGGTTGCCCTTCGCAGCCTCCCTGCACCAGCCGGGTCAGGGAGGCTTCAGCGCGAGGCTAGTACGTGCCCTTCATCGTCACGTTGGTGTACGCGCTGTAGCCGCGAGAGCAGGCGTACCAGGTACCGGCGCTCGGGCTGCTGATGGTGCAGCTCTCGGTGTTGCCGCTCTTGTACGGGCGGCAGTTGTAGCTGCTGGTGGTGGGCTGGGCGTTGTACCGGACGTACAGGTCCGCGTCACCCGTGGTGCCCGTCTTGCCCGTCTGGTTGAAGACCACCGAGCTGGTCCCGCTCGGCACGTTCAGCGTGTAGCAGGTCCACGAGGAGGCGGCGCCCGAGTACTGGGCCGACTCCACGCCGTTGGTCAGCACGTTGCCGCCACCGCCACCACCCGTGGAGTACGCGCCCTTCAGGCTCATGCCCGAGGCGGCCGAGTAGCCGTAGAGCAGCACGTAGTAGGTGCCGGCGCTCGGGGTGGCGAAGGTGCAGGCCTCCGTGTTGCCGGACGCGTACGGACGGCAGTCGTACGAGGCGCTGGTCGGCTCGGAGCCGAACTTCACGTACATGTCGGCGTCACCCGTGCCGCCGCTCAGGTTGAACGTCAGGTTGCTGGCGCCCGCGGGCACCGCCAGGGTGTACGCGCAGGTCCAGGCGCCCGTGTCCACGGAGATGCCGGACACCGTCACGCCGTTGGAGAGCGTCACCGGCGTGCACCCGCCGCCCCCGCCTCCGTCCGTCGGCGGCGGGGTGTTGCCCGTCGTCGCGCCCTTGGCCACCTCGCCCAGGAAGGCCGCCGCCAGCTTGGCGAACTTCACCGAGTTGCTCGCGGTACCGCCCATGTACGTCAGGGTGTCGCCCGTGGTGTGAATGTTCGGGTTGTACGTGGACATCGTCGACTCGAAGGGCATCGTGGCCGGGTAGCCCGCGCTGTTCCAGGAGGCGTGATCCGAGCAGCCGTAGCCGCAGGTGATGTTGGTGTACGTCATCCCCGGCAGGTACGTGGAGATGAGGCTGGTGGTGAAGGTGTTCAGCGTGGCGTTGGTGTTGTCCGTCACCATGGCGAAGTCATAGCTGGAGCCCTTGTAGTTGGTCATGTCCAGCTGCATCACGCCCACCACGTTCACCCCGTTGGTCTGGTGCCAGTTGGCGATCTCCGCCGAGCCGTTCAGGCCTACCTCCTCGGCGGCGTAGGCGATGAACTTCACCGTGCGCGCCGGCTGGTAGCCGTTGGCCATGGCCACGCGGAAGGCCTCGGTGACGGAGGCGACACCCGAGGCGTCGTCATCCGCGCCCGGCGCGGCGCCCGTCGAGCTGCTCTGGTTGATGGAGTCCAGGTGCCCGCCGATCACCACCACCTCGTTGGGCAGCGTGGTGCCCGTGATGGTGGCGATGACGGACGGCTGCGTCCAGGAGTGCGTGAAGAACGACACCGAGACGTCCGCGCGCCCGTTGGCGATCGTCGTCCACTGGTTCTTCAGCCACGTGGCCGCGTCCGCGCCCGACTGCACGTTGTAGCGGCGCGTCGTCCAGTTCGTCGACAGCGTGTTGACGGTGTTGCGGATGTTGAGCTCCTGCACACCGTTCAGCATCGCGTTGACCGACGGGCCGTTGTTGATGTTGTAGCCGATCAGCAGCGGCGTGGGCGCCAGCGCGGCGGTGCTGGCGCGCTCCACCTCCGCCAGGGCCTTGGCCTCCGAGCCATGGGCGATGAAGCCCGCGCACCGGTTGAGCTTGTTGTGCATCACGCCTGAGATCTTGTCGAGCTGCGACTCGGGGAGGCGCAGCGCCGCCACGCCGCCCTTCTCGCGCAGCGAGGCCGGAAGCTCCAGGCCCTCGCTCTTGAAGGACGCGCGCACCGTCGGCAGCGCGTCCGTGCCGATGGTGATCCACACCATCCTGTCTTCCTGGGGCTGCAGGGGAGCCTCTGCGAACGCAGGTGCGGCACACGCGAGCCACGCGACGATCGGACCGAACTTCCTCATGCTCATATGCTTCTCCTGGCGCAGGGACTGCTTCGTGGGGGATTCCTCGAACCTGACTTTTGCGGATTGCTGTAAAGGCAGGCTTATTGCGCCAACTCGCGACCTTAATGAAAAACGAGCATGGAACCTAGAAACACGTCGCGTCGCGTGGGGGTCGTCCGTTCTCCAGGAGGCAGGGGGTAGTGTTGGACCCGCTCGCGCCATCGCCTCCCGGCCGGAAGCTGCTGAAAATTCAGCGACTTCCGGCCTTGGGGGTGATTCAGGGAGGCACGACGGCGACCTTGCCGGCGACTCGGCCCGTCTCGACGCGCCGGTGGGCCTCCGCGAGCTCGTCCCAGGTGTATGTCTTTTCGACGATGGGCCGGACCTTGCCGCTCTCGATCAGCTTGCCGACACCGTCGAGCAGCGCGCCCGAGGTCTGCACGAAGAACACGGCGGTGCGCCGCGACGACACGAGGTTGCGCACCTTCGCCTCCGCGGCCTCGAGCGGGTTGCCGGTCACCGTGACCAGGGTGCCGCCCTGCTTCAAGAGCTTGCGCATCGGATCGAGGGAGGGGCCACGCACGGTGTTGAGGACGACGTCATAGCTGTCGTGCCCCGTCGCGAACGGGTCGGCCTGGGTGTAATCGACGGTGTGATCGGCTCCGAGCCCACGCACGAGCTCCGCCTTGGCCTGGCTGCACGTGGCTGTCACCTCGGCGCCGAGCGCCTTCGCGATCTGGATCGCGTAGGTGCCGACACCGCCGGCGCCGCCGTTGACGAACACGCGCATGCCGGGCTTCACCGGCGCATGGACCGTGAACGCCTCGTACGCGGTCGCGCCCACGCCGGGGACCGTGCCGGCCTCCGCCCAGCTGAGCGACGGAGGGACTCGCCCGAGGAACGTCTCGGGGAGGGCGGTGAGCTCGCCGTAGCCGCCGCCGCGCCCGGTCCCGGTGTACGCGAACACCCGATCGCCCATCGAGAAGCGCGTCACGCCTTCGCCGAGCTCGACTACCTCTCCCGCGACATCGACGCCGAGGACGGCGGGGAGCGAGAGGCGCACGAAGAGCTTGAGCAGCCCCGCGCGGATGCTCGCGTCGACCGGGTTCACGCTCGAGCCATGCACGCGCACCAGCACCTCGCCCTTGCCCGGGCGCGGTGTCTCGAGCTCGCCGAGCTCGAACACCTCTGGGCCACCGTAGTGGCGGATGAGCATCGCCTTCATGGATTCACACTCCGCATCGTCATCTCCTCCGCGTGAGAGCACCTCGAGCCCCCGCCCGAGCCTATTCGATGATGGGTGGTGGAGCTCATGGGCGGGCCTCGAAGGATCGGCTTTCAGGTGGGCGCGGCCTTCCGTAGGATGGGCCGCACGTGCGGGCTCATTCCGTACATGGGGGGATGCGAGAGATGGCCGATTCGATCGAGGCGAGGTGCCTCCGGTGCGGTGCGCCGGATGCGGGGGATAGGGCGCAGTGTGTGTGTGGAGCCAGCCTCCTCGTCGACGTGCTGCTGAAGGAGGCCGTGGAGGATGAGCGGCGGCGCTTCGGCCTGGCCCGCGCGCTCGCGCTGCTCGGCCCTCCGGCTCCCGCGTTCTCCCAGGCCCGGACGGCGCTGGCGACTCCTGGCGAGCGCCTGGCCCGTGGGGTCTCCCGCGCCTTTGCCCAGAAGATCCTGGCGGTGCTCTCCGAGCATGGGGCCAGTGCGTCCCTCCAGCCCGTGGAGGAGCCGGCGGTCACCCCTCCGAGCCCAGCGCGAGGCGGGAGGGTGGCGGCGCTCGCGGTCCTGATCCTCGGCGGTGTCGCGTTCGGCGTCTGGGCGTCGCGCTCTCCCGAGTTCCTGCGCGCGGTCCGGGCTGTCTCTCCCGGTGTCGCTGGCCTGATGCCCGAGGAGGCCTCGGCGGAGAGGGGGCTCTCCACGCAGGAGATCTCCCAGCTGGCCTCGCCGAGCACGCTGAGCCTGAGGTGCGGCGGCAAGACGGGCTCCGGGTTCTTCGTGGACAAGGAGCTGGCGCTGACGAATGAGCACGTGGTCTGCCCGCCGGGGAAGACCATGACGGTGGTGCTCCCCGACGGGCGCCAGCTGATCGGGGAGACGATCGAGTTCGACGTGGATCTGGATCTCGCCACGGTGCGGGTGGTGGGGGCGAACGCGACTCCGCTGAAGCTCGGGGACGTCACGCTCCTGCGGCCGGGAGATCCGCTCGTCTTCATTGGCAGCCCCAAGGGGCTGGACTTCACCGTCCACGAGGGGAAGGTGGGCTTCGTGGGCCGGGAGTACCTGGGGACTGGCTACGTGCAGTTCAATGCGTCGGTCAACCCCGGCAACAGTGGAGGGCCGCTGCTGAACGGGCGCGGCGAGGTGGTGGGCGTCGTCTCGATGAAGATCGAGAACGCGGACGGGCTCGGGCTGGCGCTGCCCATCCCGTACGCCAGCAAGCTCATCCCCGTCTCCTCGACGCCCGAGGCGACGGGGCGCTGGCAGGAGTTGCTGGCGCGCGTGGCGCGCGACGAGGAGCGGGAGCTGCAGCGCTTCCGGGAGGAGATGTCGCAGCCGGCGCTCATCTCGGTCCGGCGCGTCGAGAAGCTGGGCCTGGTCGCGCTGCTCGTCGAGCGCTTCGAGGCGCCTCCGCAGCGCGTGAAGCGCCGCCTGGAGATGGGGGTGGGCCGAGAGATCTGCACGCTGGATGTGGACTTCGAGTACTGGCGACCCATGCAGGAGTCGATGGCCATGGAGGAGGACTCGCGCCGGTTGCGCTGGTACATCTCCCGCGGGCTCACGGAGGGCGTCCACGTGGGGGCGGCGCGGCTGCCGGTCGAGGACTGCTCGCTGGCCGGGACGGGGAGCGCCTGGCTCAAGGTGGGGCAGGGCGGTGGAGAGGAGCTCGATCGGGTCCAGGTGTCGCTCAGGGACGTCCAGGCCGCCCGTGAGGAGTTCCAGCGCAACAAGGTGGGCATCCAGAGTTGGGAGAAGTTCCTCGGGCAGCAGCGCTTGAATGAGGAGACCCGGCGGCAGGACGCCGAGGAGTGGCGCTCCAACTTCCGTCGGGCGAGGGAGCGGATCGCTCGCCTCGAGGAGGAGAAGCGCCGCCTGGAGCAGGAAGAGGCCGCTGGGAGGCGGGTGTCCAAGCGCCGCAAGGAAGTGGAGGAGGAGCTGAAGCTGGCGAACGCACAGCTCGCGGAGCTGGACCGTTACGCCACCCAGAAGCGGGTGCCGGAGGAGCTGCGGAAGTAGGGCTCCCGTGTGTGCGTTGAGCGGGGTGGGCCGAGCGTCCTGCGTGAATTCTCTTCGCCGGGCTCCAGTGGCAGACTCCGAGGTGCTTCAGCCCCCATCGCCCGGAAAGGCGGAGACATGGCGTTTCCCACTGCTGTCAATGACCAGATCACCGATGCCGTGACGCAGGCGAACGTGAAGGTGCTCGGAGATGCCCCCGCAATCGCGATGGGCAACCTCTACCAGGCCACCGCGCAGGCGCTCGCCAACGCGGCCCACAACGCCACCACCTCCCAGCAGAACGCCAACACGATTCTACAGGCCAGCACCACCCAGGGCGTCGCGCTCCTCTACAGCGTCGATACGGCTGTGACCGGCGTCGCAACCTCTACCCCCTTCACTCCCTCTGCCGCTGGCTCGAAGTGAGAGGAGGCGCACCATGACGAAGAGTGCTCAGGACTTCGCCCGGGAGCTGACCACGATCGTGGACGCCAGCGCCAACGCCCTCGCGGTGTTGAACCGCGTGCTCGAGCTGCAGCAGCAGAGCATCCTCGCGCTGGCCTCCGAGGGGAGTGTTCCCGCCCCCGACACCGCGGGCGCGAACAGCGCCTCCCATCACGCCGCGGCCCAGGTCTCGTCCACGGCTCCCGAGACGAACACCGCCCCGGCACCAGGGGCCTCACCCGAGCCAGCTGCGCCGACGGCGTCCTCGCCCGAGGCCATGCTCACCCAGGCCGAGAAGGCCGCTCAGGCGCTGATCGATCATTCGCCCGAGGTCGCCATCGCCCAGCTCTACCAGGCCTCCGCGCATGCCGTCAGCCTGGCCCTCATGAACACCGTCACCGCGCAGCAACAGCTCACCATCATCGCGCAGGCGGTGGTCACCCGAGGCGCCGCCAACCAGCTCTCCCAACCAGGGCTCCCGGCACCGCCTCCCACCGAGAAAGCCACGGGCACGGCGACCCCGGGCGCAC
Organism: Myxococcaceae bacterium; assembly: GCA_016926755.1. GTDB lineage: Bacteria > Myxococcota > Myxococcia > Myxococcales > Myxococcaceae > Hyalangium. Next base: position 7,070 of record JAFGNZ010000377.1, read on the forward strand.
TCCGCAACCAGGCGCGGAGCACCCGCACACGCTGAGCGTGCAGTACGGGAAGAACGCGTCCCCCATGACGAGCGCGCCCTCCCGCCGAGCCTGCCTGGTTGTCTGACAGGAACTCCCGGTGCCCCGCGGTGCCTTCCGTGGCGTTGCCCCGGACTTCGTTCCTATGTCCGGGGCGAGTCGCCCCCGCCGATGTAGCTGGTGTGGGAGACCAGGCCGAGCTCCTCACTCCAGAGGTGGAGCTGACAGGCGGGGGGCTCGTCGACGATGGCGAGGCGGCCCTGGCGACGCAGGTCCAGCACCACCTGGTGGGCCGTGCTCGGGCAGGTGCTGGCCACCGTGCCCGCGAAGCGCTTCACGATGGGCCGGTGCAGGTGCCCGCATAGGATGCGCTCGACCTGAGGGGAGCGGCGGATCACCTCGGCCATGCCGTCGCCCCCCTCGAGCCCCATCTCGTCCATTCGCGCGATGCCGGTGCGGAAAGGGGGGTGATGCATCATCACCAGGGTGGGCCGCGCTGGCGCCTCGGCGAGGCGCGCGTCGAGCCAGGCCAGCCGCTCCGGGCAGAGCCGCCCTCCGGGCGCTCCGGGGACGTGCGTGTCGAGCGCGATGAGGCGCAGCGGTCCCACGTCCACCGCGTAGTGCAGGAAGCCCTGCCTGGGCAGATAGCGGTGGTCGGCAAAGGCCGTGCGCAGGTTCTCTCGGTGGTCGTGGTTGCCTGGCACGAGGAAGCAGGGCATGGGCAGCGGCGCCAGCAGGGGCGCGAGCGTCGCGTATTCCTCGGGGCTTCCGTCGTCGACCAGGTCGCCGGTGCACAGCACCGCATCGGGGCGCGGCTCCATGCGGCACAGGTGCTGGACGGCCCGCTCGAGCTGCACGGCGGTGCGGCATTGGCGGTCGATGTTCGAGCCGGGAGTACCGACGTGGAGATCCGTGATTTGCGCCAGGAGCACGAGGAGAGGCTATCAAACTCTCCTCCGGGAAGCGCCCCCCGCGAGCGGCTGGCGCGACGCCAGCTACCTGCGCGTCCTGGGGCGGCAGCGGACCGGCATCGCGCTGGTGGCGCTGCGCGGCGAGTAGCCCGACAGGCGGCAGGCCTTGGACGGCTGACGGCCCCTCGTTAGAGTCAGCGCCCCATGCAATCCCTCAATGGATGGACGGCCCTCGTCACTGGCGCCGGCGCGGGTATCGGCGAGGCCTGCGCCATCGCCCTCTCGCAAGCCGGGGCGCGGCTCGTGCTCGCGGGCCGCCGCCGTGATCGGCTCGAAGCGCTGGCGGCGAAGCTCCCCACGCCCTCGCACCTGCTCGAGCTGGATGTGCGCTCGCGCAGTGCCGTCGAGGCCGCGCTCTCCTCCCTCCCGGCTCCGTTCGACGAGGTGGATCTGCTCGTCAACAACGCTGGCCTGGGGCTCGGCATGGAGCCCGCCCACGAGGCCTCGCTGGATGACTGGGACACGATGATCGACACCAACTGCAAGGGCCTCGTCTACGTGACGCGCGCGGTCCTGCCAGGCATGGTGAAGCGCGACCGGGGGCACCTCGTGAACCTCGGCTCGGTGGCCGCCACGTACCCCTACCCGGGCGGCAACGTGTACGGCGCGACCAAGGCCTTCGTGCACCAGTTCTCGCAGAACCTCAAAGCCGACCTCGTGGGCACGCGCGTCCGCGTCACCGACGTGCAGCCCGGCATGGTCGAGACCGACTTCTCGCGCGTGCGCTTCCGGGGCGACGCCGAGCGCGCGCGCAAGGTGTACGAGGGCATGCAGCCGCTCTCGCCCGCCGACATCGCGGACATCGTGCTGTTCTGCGTGACGCGCCCGCCCCACGTGAACCTGAACGTGGTCGAGGTCATGCCCGCCGACCAGGGCTTCGGCCCCTTCAACGTCAAGCGCCGCTAGCGTCCACGGACCGCCAGCGTCGCTTCCGGAAGCGCCTGCGTTCGCTTCTGACGCACCCGGGCTGATCCCCCTCGGGGAGGCCCTGGCACGCTCGGGGAGGGGAGGGCCCGGGTCGGGTTGGCAGGCTCCCTGCATTGGCTCCCGCACCGCGCGAGAACCCCCTCGACGCCAGGGACCTCGTCCCACAGGAGCCTCCATGAGCCTGAAAGCCAGCCAGCTGCAGAACATCCAGCACTTCGTCGTGGTGATGCTGGAGAACCGCTCGTTCGATCACATGCTCGGGTTTCTCTACCGGGAGCGGGGCAACGTCTCGCCGCTGGGCCACCCCTTCGAGGGGCTCACCGGCAACGAGAGCAACCCGGACGACAACGGGAACCCGGTCCAGGTGTTCCCCATCCAGAGGTCCGCGCCCTACGCCTACTTCATGCCCGGCGCCGATCCCGGCGAGGGCTACATGGCCACCAACTCCCAGCTCTTCGGCTCCACCCAGGCTCCGCCGGACGGGACGGTGCCCTCCATGCAGGGCTTCGTGAAGGACTACTCCTATACGCTGGGCTGGGAGAGCCAGGAGGGCTGGTCCATCCTCTCCGGCACCCAGGCCTCGAGCATCATGGGCATCTTCCCGCCCGAGATGCTGCCGGTGCTCTCCGGGCTCGCGCGAGGCTACGCGGTGTGTGATGAGTGGTTCTGCTCGGCGCCCACGGAGACGCTGCCCAACCGGGCCTTCGCGCTGATGGCCACCTCCCAGGGCCGGCTGACGGACAAGGACAAGGTGTACACCGCCAAGAGCATCTTCGCCCTGCTGGAGGAGGCCGGGAAGAGCTGGGCCGTCTACGGCTACGACGCGCCGCCGCTGACGCGCAACACGGTGACGGACATCACGCACGCGGACGACAGCTGCTTCGGCGAGTTCAGCGACTTCCAGGCCGCGGCGAAGCAGGGGACGCTGGCGAACTTCATCTTCCTGGAGCCCTCGTGGGGGACGGACGGCAACAGCCAGCACCCCAACTATGACGTGGCCAAGGGCGAGCAGTTCCTGCTCGACGTGTACAACACCCTGCGGGCCTCGCCGAGCTGGAACGAGACGCTGCTCGTCATCACCTACGACGAGCACGGCGGCTGCTACGATCACGTGCCGCCCCCCGCGAACGCCGTGCCGCCGGATGACTCGGCGGGGCAGTACGGGTTCGACTTCAAGCGCTTCGGCCCGCGCGTGCCCACGGTGCTGGTGTCCCCGTTGATCGAGGCCGGCACGGTGTTCCGCGCGCCCGCGCCGAAGGAGGGTGGCACGGCGACGCCGTTCGATCACACCTCCATCCTCACCACGGTGGAGGCCCGCTTCGGGCTGCCGGCGCTCACGAAGCGGGACGCCGCGGCGCCCCACCTGGGCGGCGTCTTCACGCTGTCGAAGCCGCGCACCGATGATCCCCTGAGCGGAGTCACCGCGCCGGTGAGCAGCGAGGGACAGATCCACGCCGACACGCCCACGCACCTGCAGCACGTGCTCGCGGAGACCGCGTCCGATCTGCCCGTGCATGACGAGAAGCACGGCTACCACCACACGCCGCCTTCCTTCCGCACAGGAGCCGAGGCCAACGCCTACGTGCGCGAGCGGATGCGCCGGCTCCAGAAGCGCCCCGTCCGACGCCACGCCCAGCCCCACAAGAGCGCGGGGCCCCGGAAGAGCCACTGAGGCCGGCAGTCGGACAGGAGGCTCCGGCCCCCCGGCGTCGGGGCCTCCTGTCGGCTCGGTTGTCGTCCTCGGGGGTGCGCGTTAGGGTGCCGCCCGCTTGAAGATCGCGCAGCCGGCCCCCCTCACATCCTCGCAAGGAGCCGCGCCGCCGGGCGGACAGGTGGCGCCCGCCTGGCTCGGGTGGCGTGGGGGGATGGCGCTCGCCGCGCTGATGCTGGCGCATCACTTCGGGCTGTGGGCCTGGACGGCCTTCCACCGGGGCTTCCCGCTGCTCCAGGCCCTCAACCGCTGGGACTCCGAGCTCTACAGCCAGATCATCACCGTGGGCTGGGATCCGGCCCTGCGCGCGTTCCTCCCGCTCTATCCCGGGGCGGTGTGGCTCCTGCGCCAGCTCCTGGGAGGCGGGGTGCCACCCCAGCTCATCGGCTGCGGGCTGTCCTCGCTCTGCCTGCTGGCGTTCGTCGCCTGGAGCTCCCGCAGGGGGGCTCGGCAGTCGGCTCCCTCTCCGCTCGTGCCGCGCACGGTGTGGGGCTGGTTCTTCTTCCTCTACAGCCCGGCCAGCTTCGCCCTCCATTCGCACCACACCGAGGGGCTGTTCCTCCTGCTCTCCCTGGGGGCGCTCGCCTCCGCCTGGGATGGGCACTTCTGGCGTGCAGCGCTCTTCGCCGCGCTCTGCGTGTGGACGCGCAACCAGGGCGTCTTCGTGGCGGTGACGGCCGCGCTCCTCGTGGCGCAGGCCCCCGGTGAGTGGCGGGGCCGGCTCGCGCGCTTCTTCGCCGTGGGGGGCGTGGCGCTCGCCGCGTACGGCGGGCTGCTCCTCTTCCAGTGGAGCTCCGCGGGTGATCCGCTCGCGCACATGCGCGCTCAGCAGAGCTGGAATCACGCTGACTCCCTCTGGAGCGCGATCCGCGGGCTCTGGTTCGGCAACCCCTGGCACAAGCCCGGGTGGTGGCTGGGCCTGAGGAACCTCTTGGGCGCCGTGTGGCTGGCCGCGGCCGTGGCGATGTTCCGCCGGAGCCGGGCCCTGGCCCTCTATGGCCTGCTGTCGCTGGGCGTCATGCTGCCCCAGGGGGATCTCGGCAATGCGTTCCGGTTCGGCGCGGTGCAGTTCCCCCTCCTGTTCCTCGTGGGGGACTGGCTGGCCGAGCGGCCTGCCTGGCTGCGCTGGCTCGTGGCGCTCCTCACCCTCTGGCTCAACCACAAGGTGACGCACTCGTTTTCCATTGGCTCCTGGGCTTACTGAGCACGGCCGCGCCTTGATATACCTGGGGTATGTCGTCAGCGCCTTCCGGCTCTCCCTCCCCACGCTCCTCCGCCGCGCCGTGGCTGGAGGAGCTCGACATCCTCATCCGGGCTCGCTACCCGCTGCTCTACCTCGTCTCCTGGGAGGAGCACCGGGTGGACGCCATCCTGGCCGAGCTGGCGCGCTCGCACGGGAAGGGGCTCTTCCACTGGTCCATCACCAAGGGCCTGCGCAACGCGAGCGGCTCGCGCGCCGCCCCGCTGCCCGAGGACACGCGCAACCCTGTCGACGCGCTCGCCGCCATCGAGAAGCTGACCGAGCCCGCGCTCGTGGTGCTCAAGGACTTCCACCCCTACCTCGAGGACAAGGGCGTGGTGCGGGCCGTGCGCGAGCTGGCCCACTCCCTCAAGAGCACCTTCACCACCGTCATCCTCCTCACCCCCACGCTCAGCATCCCCATCGAGCTGGAGAAGGAGGTCCACGTCCTGGACGTGCCCCTGCCCGGGTACAGCGATCTGCTGTTGCTCCTGAAGGAGATCGTCGCGGTGGTGCGCAAGGGCAACAAGGCCACCGTCGAGCTGTCGAGAGAGCACGCTGATCAGCTCATCAAGGCGGCGCTCGGGCTCACCCTGTCGGAGGCGGAGAACGCGTTCGCCAAGGCCATTGCCCATGATGGGCGGCTGGCCGTGGGGGACATCAAGCGCATCCAGGACGAGAAGCGGCAGGTGATCCGCAAGAGCGGGCTGCTGGAGTACTACCCGCCGGATGAGAGCCTGGGGAACGTGGGCGGCCTGCAGAACCTGAAGGCGTGGCTGGGGCAGCGCACCGCGGCCTTCGGGGAGAAAGCCCGCCAGTTCGGCCTGCCCGAGCCGCGCGGGCTGCTGCTGCTGGGCGTGCAGGGCTGCGGCAAGAGCCTCACGGCCAAGGCCATCTCCGCGCACTGGAACCTGCCGCTGCTGCGGCTGGACATGGGGCGCATCTTCAGCGGGCTGATCGGCTCCTCGGAGGAGAACCTGCGCAAGGCCATCCAGGTGGCCGAGAGCGTGGCGCCGGTGGTGCTGTGGGTGGATGAGATCGAGAAGGGGCTGTCCGGGGTGGCCTCCTCGAGCGCGGGAGACACCGGCGTGTCGGCCCGCGTCTTCGGCACGCTGCTCACCTGGCTGCAGGAGAAGAAGGCCCCGGTGTTCGTGGTGGCCACCGCCAACCGCATCGACGGCCTGCCGCCGGAGGTGCTGCGCAAGGGGCGCTTCGACGAGATCTTCTTCATCGATCTGCCCGAGCACGCCGAGCGCCGGGAGATCCTCCGCATCCACCTGGAGCGCCGCAAGCGCAACCCCGAGGGCTACGATCTGGAGGCGCTGGCCGCCCAGACCGAGGGCTTCAGCGGCGCGGAGCTGGAGCAGGTAGTGATCGCGGGGCTCTACGAGGCCTTCGCCGAGGGGATGGAGCTGGGGCAGCAGCACATGGTGCGCACCATCCGGGAGACGTTCCCGCTGTCCGTCACCATGAGGGTGGAGATCAACCGGCTGCGAGAGTGGGCCAAGGGGCGCACCCGCCCGGCCTCGCTCGGCGGCTCGCCGGAGGGCCTGCCGGCTCCCGCCGCTCCAGGGGGGCGGAGATGACGTCCAGGTTCTCCCGCTTCCTCCACCTGGAGCGCTCACGCGGCGAGCGCCCGAAGCAGGAGGAGCCCTCCCGGCTGGAGGGGGGCAGCCGCTTCGAGGCCATCGCGCAGCGGGGAGAGGCCCCCCAGGCGGACGTCGTCCCCGAGGCCCACCTCGAGCGCTTCAGGGGACAGGCACCGCTGGCGCTCGCGGAGCAGCCCGCGGAGGAGCAGCGCTTCCCGCGCTGTGCCCGGTGCGAGTCCGACAATAGCCGCTTCGCCCAGGAGTGCGCGGTGTGCGGCGCGGACCTGAGCACGCCGCAACAGCGCGAGTACAACGAGCGGCTCTGGCAGGCCCGGCAGCAGGAGCTGGCCCGGGAGCGCGAGGCCGTGGAGGCCATCGTCCAGAACCGGCAGCGCTCCTCCGAGGAGCGGCAGGCGGAAGAGGCCCGGTATGCGGCGCTGATGGCGAAGCTGCGCGAGCAGGAGGGGAGGGGCTCCCGGTGGGAAGCCTTCCACACGGGGCGCTCTCTCGGGCTGTCGCTGCTGGCGCTCATTCCCCACCCGCTGGTGCGCTGGGGTGTCGCCGCGGTGAGCATCCTCGTGCCGGTGTTGCTCTGGCGGTACGGGGCGACGCGGGCAGCCAGGTCCCTGGGCATGTACCTGACGGTGATCGCCCTCGTGCTGTTCGTGCCCCGCCGTGCTCGTGGGTAGGGGCGCGGGGAGGAGCACGCTCATGTGCGAAGGCGCGCAAACTCCTCAATGGCCGTGAGCAGATCTTGGTAAGGGTGACGATGCCCTCGGCGGAAACTCAACAGGGCTGCTGAAACGATCGCCGCCGCCTTGGCATGGACTCAACCTCCTGGGGCGTGCGCGACACTACCAGAACGGCCCGAGGATCGTTCTGGGGGGGCTCCTCGCATGCGGGAGGTCGGCACTGGAGCGGCCAGCCGGGGATGACTCATCGAGTCTACTCGCCCGTCAACCCTTGGGGCGGTGTGGGAGGGCAGGCGCCCGCTAGCGCACGCTCCGCGTCCGCAGCACCACCACGTCGTCCACCTGCACCGAGCCCTCGCTGCCCAGCGACAGCAGCACGCCCACGCGCTCATCGTGCATGGCCGCGTCGATGGTCACCGTGCGGGAGAGGTGCTTCCACTCCCGGTCCGCCTTCTCGTGGATGCACGGCCCATCCCACGGATCGCGGTTGATCTGCAGGCAGAGGTTCACCGCCTCGCCGCCGTTCGCGCCGCGGACGCGCGCCTCGATGCGGTACTGCTCGCCCTCGAACACCGGAGCGGTGAGCGTCTGCTTCACCGTGGTGAGGGTGCCCTCGGCACCTCGGGCCAACACCATGCCGGCGTAGCCGGAGTGCTTCGCGTCCGGCGAGGTGGACGCCATCCCCCCTGGAAAGGAGTTCGTCCAGAAGGTCCACAGCCCCAGGCCACTCTCGAAGGAGCCGTTGATCACCTGGTTGTCCGGCGTCAGGTCCGCCTCGCCCTTCGCGACCTGGGCCGGCGAGAAGGAGACGTCGTCCACGTAGGCGGTGGCGCCGTCCGTGGTGACGGCGATGATGGCGGAGGGGTTGTCGCTGGCCTCGGTCATCAGCAGCAGCCGCGTCACCGTCCTCCACCGGTCCTCGGCCGTCACCTCGAAGCCCTGGCTGTGGAAGCTGAAGGTGAGCTGCTCGCCCCCCACCGCGCCCCTGACGCGGGCCTGGACCTGGAGGGTCGCCCACGCCCCATGGCCCTCGGTCTCCTGGCCCACCATGGTGCCCCAGCCGCCGGTGCCCTTGTAGAGCTTCAACCCGGCGGCGCCCAGGTCCGCGGCCTCGGGGCTGGCGGAGGCCTGGCCCCCCTCGGAGTTCGTCGCGTCCCACCAGCCGTCGAGCCCGGACTCGAAGGAGCCGTTGCGCACCAGGTTGTCGCCGATGATCGGAGCGTGCTCATCCCCGCCGCAGCCCTGGCACAGGCCCAGCGCCAGGAGGCCCCATCCCCAGGGCTTTCGAAGAGCGAAGGTCATGTGTCCACCTTTCCGCGGCGCTGGGCCGCGTCCGAGCGGGATTGTGTCCCAAGTGGCGCCACCCCCGCCATCAGGCCGCCAGGGCGCCGCCCGAGGGGCAACCCGGCGACGAGGCGCGGGCGTGGCGACAGGCCGCGGGCTCAGTGGTGCAGCGGCTCCTCGGGGCCCGCTGGCGGGGGCTTCTCCTCTCCTGCCGGGGGCGGCGGCTCGGGGAGGGGGGCCAGCTCCCGGGCCTCGCGCTCCCAGCGCTGGGTGCGCTGCGCCTGGATGCGCTGCAGGAGGACCTGGAGCGCCGCGGCCAGGGGCAGGGCCAGCACAGCCCCCAGCACCCCCAGCAGCATGGCGCCGACGATCACGACGATGGCGATGAGCAGGGGGTTCATCTTCAGGGTCCGCCGCTGGATGAGCGGCTGGATCACGTTGCCCTCGATCTGCTGGTACACGAGGAACAGCGCCAGCGCGATCAACGCGCGCCGGAAGCCCACGGTGGCCAGCGTGGTGATGGAGACGGTGATGGCCACCAGCAGGCTGCCGACGTAGGGGATGAACCCGAGCACCAGGTACATCATCCCGAGCGCCAGGAAGTAGGGCACCCCGAGCACCCAGGTGAAGACGCCCGTCACCACGCTGCCCAGGGCGCAGATGAGGAACACCCCCACCAGGTAGCCGCTCACCGCCCGGTTCATGTCCAACAGCAGCTCTCGCACCACCGGGCGCCGCTCCGGCTTCACCCAGCGCATCCCCTGCTCGAACAGCTGCTGGCCGGACAGGAGTCCGAAGACGGAGAGGGTGAGCACGGTGAGCCCCGTCACGAGCGCGCCCAGCGAGGAGCTGAGCACGTCCAGCACCGGCTGCACGATGGTGCTGGTGAGCTTTGGCAGCCCGCGCTCCACGGAGGCCCACACGCCAAAGCGCGCATCGAGGGAGCGCATCCACTGAGACTCGCGGACCCGGGTGATGAAGCCCGGGATGGCCTGGGAGAGGGTCAGCACCTGCTCCACCACCATCGGGACGATGGAGAGCCCCACCAGCGCCAGCAGCCCCAGCAGCCCCACCAGCGTCAGCAGCACACTCCAGCCGCGCTTGAGCCCGAGCCGCTCCAGCACACCCACCAGCGGCTCCAGCGCCAGCGCCAGCATCAGCGCGAGCGCCAGCAGCGTCAGCACCGACGCCAGCCTGAAGAGCATGAGGCCCAGGGCCATGATGGCCAGCACGTGCAGCCCCACCGTCCAGACGGTCCGGGGCGAGACCTGCGAGTGATGAGACAGCGCCATGGCGGCTCATAAGGTGGTGCCTCACCTCCCGGCGGCATCTGCCGCCCCAGAGCGGAAGTCCAGCAGCGCACACTCCGACATCCCGTTCCTGTGCTGGCCGCTCAGAAGCGGCGCCACCAGCGGAGCCCCGCCACGGCTCCGCCGCCGTTCTCGTAGTACTCCATGACGACGGTGTACTCGCCGAACGACAGCGAGCGGTGGGCCCGGTAGTGGGTGGGCCCCTGGTCCCACCAGGCATCGATCAGGAGCGCGCCATCGACGAAGACGCGCACGCCGTCGTCCGCCGTGGCCGAGAAGGTGTAGGACCCCCCGGTGAAATAGAAGCGCCCCGTCCACCGCGCCGAGAACTGATCCGCCTGCACCTCCGGGGCGGGGCTGCCCTCTCCCCAGTCGTAGGAGAAGGGCGCCGCCTCGCAAGTCACCAGCACGGGCGGCCCGCTCAGCTCCGGGTTGTTGAAGTACTCCCCGCGGAGTTCTCCGTACGCGCAGGGCGTCGGTCCCCATCGGAGGTGAGCCACGGCGTCGGCGTCGTTCTCGTAGTACTCCATGACGACGGTGTGCACGCCGGCGGACAGCGCGTGCTGGGCCTCGTAAGTCGTGGCGCTCTGATCCCACCAGGCGTTGATGAGGACCTCGCCATCCACGTAGACGCGCACGCCGTCGTCCGCCGTGGCCGTGAAGGTGTGCGAGCCGGCCGGGAAGGAGAACTGGCCCGTCCACCGCACCGAGAACTGGTCCGCCTGCACCTCCGGCGCCGGGCTCCCCGTGCCCCAATCATGGGCGAAGGGGGCAGACTCGCAGCGCACCAGCGCGGGCCACCCGGTCAGATCCGGCGTGTTGAAGTACTCCGCGCGGAACTCTCCCTCCGCGCAGTCCATCGCGCGGAAGCTCGCCGTGAAGGTGAGATCGCTCGTCCCCACCGTGATGGAGTGCTCTTGCGCGCGGCCGCTCGACCAGGACTCGAAGAGGTAGCCGCTCTGGGGCGAGGGCGCGTAGAGGGTACGCGTGGCGCCGACGACCACCGCCTGCGTCAGCGGCGCCGGGCCGCTCTTGCTGTCGACGACCATCCGCAGGCCGGGCGGGAAGCTCTGGAGGGTGAGCTGCACCGTCTGGGGATGGATTCGCACCGTGGACGTGCCCGTGAGCCCCTGCGCGTCGGTCGCGGTGAGCGTGATGTCGAAGAAGATCTCGCCCTCGTGGTTCTCGATGATGAAGCTGCCGCTCGCGCCCGTGCTCGTGGTGTAGGGGTGGGCATGGCAGTCGCCGTCCGCGCAGTGCTGGAGGGTGACCGTCCACGAGAGCTGGCTGGCGGGGAGCTCGCCGTCCTCAGGATCCGTCGCCGAGCCCGAGTAGGAGATGACATCGCCCACCTTGAACCGGAACTCCCCCGAGGGTGAGGCAATGGTGGGCACGGGAGAGAGGTTGCCCACGGAGATCCTCAGCGGGGTGGAGCTCGTGCCGCCGCGCCCATCGCTCACGGTCAGCCGGGCGGTGTAGACGCCGAGGCTCTCGTAGGTGTGCTCGGGGGCGGCCAGCTCCGAGGGCGGGGAGCCATCTCCGAAGTCCCAGGCGTACTGGAGCGCGTCTCCGTCCGGATCGTGGGAGCCGGCGCTCGAGAAGCTCACGAGCAGCGGCGGGTAGCCCTCTTGGGGGGTCGCCGAGGCCACCGCGATGGGGGGCGTGTTGAGGCCTGAGTAGCTGAAGCGGCGCAGCGCGCCGAGGCGGATGTCCACGTAGTAGAGCAGCGCGTCGGGGCCGAGCTCGATGTCGACCGGGCTGGGCTCGCCGCTGGTGAAGCTCGTGACGCTGCCGGGGATCAGGTTGTCGTCCTCGTCCACCCGCAGGAAGGAGATCCAGCGCCCGCTGTAGTCTCCGAAGAAGTAGGCGCCTTCATAGGAGCCCGGATAGGTGGTGCCGGTGTAGAAGGCGCCGCCGGTGGCCGTGCTGCCCACTTCATGTCCCCAGTAGTGCAGCGGCATCGTCACCGCGGACGGGCCTTGGTTATAGAGCCTCAGGCAGACGAGTTTGGGCGCGTAGGCGAGCTGTCGCTCGGGGCCCTCGTAGCAGGGCCAGCCAAAGTTGCGCCCCGGCTTCGCGACGTTGATCTCCTCCCAGAAGCCCCAGCCCACGTCTCCGACGTACGGTGTGCCAGCGCCGGGGCGCAGGTTGAACCGGTAGGGGTTGCGCAACCCGTAGCTCCAGACCTTCGAGCGGTTGGCCCCCGCTTCGCCGTTCCAGAAGGGGTTGGACGGGACACCCTCGCCGTCCCGCGTGATGTGGAGGACCTTTCCCGCCAGCGAGGTGAGATCCTGGGCGCGCAGGGCATCGTCATCCACGCCGTCGAAGCGGGCTCCGTCCCCCAGGGTGATGAAGAGCGTGCCGTCCGGCGCGAACTTGACGTTGCCCACTGTGTGCGAGGCACTGTCCGATGGGATGCAGTCGGTGCCTGGCGGGAAGTGGTTGCACGAGTCGCCCACCACGGTGCCGAGCAGGACGTGCTCGCTCTCGGGCGAGGCGGTGTCTCCCTCCGCCGTGTAGCGGGCCAGCCTCCCGGTCTTCGGGCCCGTGATGTTCGAGGCGTCGTGCTCGTAGGTGTAGAGGAGGTAGATGTAGCCGTTCGTCTCGAAGTCCGGATCGGCCGCGATGCCCAGGAGCCCGCGATCGTGGAAGTTGTTCACGCGATCCCGAAGGTCGATGAACGGCGTGGGCTGGAGCGCTCCGTTCGCGAAGAGCCGGACCACTCCCGCCTTCTCGGCGATGAGGAGCCGGCCATCGGGCAGGCTGGCGAAGGCCGTGGGCAGGTTCAAGCCCGAGACGACCCCCTCGTCCGTGAAGCCGGAAGGCAACAGGAGGGCGGAACGCGCCCGTGCCTCGTTCGAGCTCAGCCCGAGGGAGGAGCTCCCGGCATAGGCCGAGGCCAGGAAACCCAGCCCCGCGCCCAGCGCCAGAGAGAGGGCGCGCCCGCGCCAGACGATCCGCGATGCCATGTGAAGTGTCCCCTCGTGAACCTCGGCCTGCCCCCTGGCGCGATGCTCCCAGGGGCTGCCGAGCGAGGGGGGAGGCTAGGGATTGCCAGGGAGATACCGAAGTGCCCCGCGGATCATGGATCCTGTTGTCCGCGGCACGGAGCGCGGGCGCTCAGTTCCGGAAGGCGGGCTCCGCCCAGTCCTCGGCGGTGAAGCGCCACATCCGAGTGCCCGAGAGCCACTCGCCCCGAGGCAGCCCCGCCTTCTTCCGCAGGAAGGCGAGGAACTGGACCGGATCCGGCAGCTGCCGCCACATCTTCGGGATGAAGACGCCGCGGTGGGGCCCCCACTGCAGCAGCACGCCATCCACGCCCGGGCGCAGCTTCGCCACCGCCTCCTGCTGCGTCTCCACCTCCACCCGCTCGAGCGCCGAGAGCAGGCTCACCTCGAAGCGGACCCCGTCCAGCTCGTTGCGCTGGAGCGGCTGAAAGCGGGGATCGCGGTGGGCGGCGCCGCGGGCGTTCTCCAAGACGTCCACGGAGAGGGGCCGGTGGGCCTCGATGCTGCCGATGCAGCCGCGCAGCTCTCCGCCCTTGCGCAGCGTCACGAAGCACGCGCCGGGCTGGGCCAGCCAGGGCTCCGAGGGCACCTGGACCGGCGGGCCGTCGAGGGACTCGTCCACCGCCGCGCGGGCGAGGGCGAGCAGCGTGAGGCCTCGCATCATGCGGCCTCCAATCGAGCGTCGAAGGCGAACGCGCCATAGCCGACCACCCGCGCGCGGTCACCGGCGGTGTCGCCCGAGTTGCGCAGGTCGAGCTCCCGAGCTCGCAGGCCCCGGCGCCGGGCCGCGAGCAGCAGGCCGCGCAAGGGGACCGCTCCGCAGGCCTGCTCGGTGTCCAGCTGCTCGGCGTCCAGCGCGAGGATGCGGTCGGCCGTCTCGCGATCCACCGCGCGGGCCTCGGCGTAGGGGAGGTAGTGCGAGAGATCCGAGCTGATGAGGACGAGCGTGTCGTCCGCCTCCCAGAGCTGCTCGAGGACCTCCGCGACCTGCTCGGCGCTGGCGGCGCCCACCACGAGCGGCACCAGGGGGACCTCGGGCAGCACGCGCTGGAGGAAGGGGAGCTGCACCTCCAGGGAGTGCTCCTGGGCGTGAGGGCGGGGGGAGGAGACGACCTGGGGGAGCCGGGCCACGGCGGCCGCGCCGTGCCCATCCACGGGGAGGATGCCGAGCGGCGTGGCCAGCCCGTCGGCGTCCGGCAGCGCCAGGCCGCGGAGCGGGACGCGGTGGGAGGGGCCCAGCAGCACCACGCGGCGCAGGCGCGGCGCCGCGTCTCGCAGCAGGGCGTAGGCCGAGGCGGCGATGGGCCCCGAGTACGGGTAGCCCGCATGGGGCACGACGAGCGCCTGGGGCGCCCGCCCCGTGTGCCTCGGCGCCTCGGCGAGCAGCCGATCGATCGTCGCGGAGAGCTTCTCGCGATCGCCGGGGTAGAACGCTCCGGCGACCGCTGGAGGACGGACCTTGTTCATGGGCCTGCTCAACCTCCCGCTAGCTCGAAGTCTTCCTCCCCGAGCATACAACGGTTCAGGCAGCGAGGCGGCAGGTGCCCGTCGGATCAGGCGTGGCTGCCCGGCTGGGAGGCGCGGCGCTCGCTGTCCAGGTGTCGCATCTGCTCCGCGCCGTAGCGGTCGCCGGAGATCCGCACGAGCGCCTCGAGCGCGGCGACATCGTCCTTCGACAGCGGCTGCTCCAGCGCGCCGAGCGCGTCATCGAGCTGCGCGAGGGTCTTCGCGCCGACCAGCGAGACGAAGGACGGCTGGCGGGCGAGCGCCCACGCGATCGCGAGCTGCCCCGGCGTCATCTTCCGCTCCTGGGCGAAGCGCCGGAGGGCGCCCACGACGTCCTCGTTCTTCTCGCGGTTGTCGCCGGTGAAGCGGGGCAGGTAGGCGCGGAAGTCCCCCGGGCCCTTCGGCGTGCTGCCCGTCAGGAGGCCTCGCGAGAGGACGCCGTAGAGCGTGGCGCTGATGCCGAGCTCGGCGAGCACGGGGAAGATCTCCGCCTCGGGGCCGCGGCTCGCCAGCGAGTACTCGATCTGGAGATCGACGATCGGGTGGACGCGGTGCGCGCGGCGGATCGTCTCGACGCCCACCTCGGAGAGCCCGATGTGGCGGACGTAGCCCGCCTTCACCAGCTCCGCGATCGCGCCGATGGTGTCCTCGATTGGGACGCTGGGATCGAGCCGCGCGGGGCGGTAGATGTCGATGACATCAACGCCCAGCCGCTTCAAGGTGTAGGCGGCGAAGGCCTTCACCGCGTTCGGGCGCGTGTCCATCCCGAGCCAGCTCCCGTCCGGCCCTCGGAGCGCGCCGAACTTCACGGAGAGCTGGACCCGCTCCCGCCGGCTCGCGATCGCGCGCCCCACGAGCAGCTCGTTGTGGCCCATCCCGTAGAAGTCCCCCGTGTCGATCAGCGTGACGCCGCGATCGATCGCGGCCTGGATCGTCCGGACGCTCTCGGCGTCGTCGGTCGCCCCGTACATGCCCGACATGCCCATGCAGCCGAGCCCCAGCGGGAATACCTCGGGGCCCGTGGATCCCAGCTTCACCGTGCGCTGCGTCTTCTTCGACTCGTTCGTGCTCATCGTTCGTGTCTCCCTTCAACGCCAAGATGAGGGGTGGACACGATGAATTCAAATGAATAGGAGGTATCCCAATCATGAACGCCATCTATGGGAAGAACCTCGACCTCAACCTGCTCCGCGTCTTCCTCGTCGTGGCGGAGGCCGGCAGCGTCACGGAGGCCGCCAGCCGCCTCTACCTCACGCAGCCCGCGGTGAGCGCGGCCCTCAGGCGCCTCGCGTCCGCCGTGGGCGCGCCGCTCTTCGTCCGCGCCGGGCGGGGGATCGCGCTCACGGCCCGCGGGCAGCGCCTGCTGGCTTCGGCCCGGCCACACCTGGAGGCGCTCGTCGAGGCCGCCCTCTCTCCGGTGACGTTCGACCCGAAGACGAGCGAGCGGACGGTGCGGATTGGCCTCTCCGACGCGAACGAGGCGTGGCTGCTCCCGCCGCTCCTGCGAGCGCTGGCCGAGGAGGCGCCGCGCCTGCGGCTCATCGTCACGCCGGTCCAGTTCCGCACCGTCGCGGACGCCCTGGCCTCCGCGGCGGTGGATCTCGCGGTGACGGTGGCCGACGAGCTGCCGGCCGCCACGCGGCGCCAGACGCTGTTCACGGGAGGCTTCGTGTGCCTCTTCGATCCACGCCGGGCCCGGGTGGCGAAGCGCCTGAGCCTGGAGAGCTACCTCGCGCATGATCACGTCATCGTCTCGTACAACGGAGATCTGCGAGGCATCGTCGAGGACATGCTCGGCCACCAGCGGCGCGTGCGGGTGTCGGTGCCGACGTTCCACAGCATTGGCGCCATCGTGGACGGCAGCGCCTTGCTCGCCACGGTGCCTGCCATGGTCGCGCGGGAGATCATCGCGCTGCACCCGTGCCTGCGCACGGCGGAGCTGCCGTTCGCCCTGGGGCGCACGCCGATGGAGCTGCTCTGGCGCAGCGCGGTGGAGGACGACGAGGCCATCCGCTTCGTGCGCGGCCTCGTGGCCCGGGTGGCGAAGGCGGTGGAGCCCGCCGTGAGGGGCCGTGGCTCGGGCGCTGACTGAGCTCCGGGAGTGCAGCGCCTGGCAAAGGGGCGCTGTCGGCGGCGCTTCGCACGAACCTGTCCGACAACCATACAACTCACCTTCCATCAGGCCCCACTACCCACCAGATTCTCTGGACTTTGTCCTACGCTCTGGATCAGATCGAGCGCAGGGCCCTCCAAGCCCAAGCGCAAGCGCGGAAGCCGAAGGCCCAGCAGGCAGGGAAGGGGGAGCCATGAGCAGCGAGGATTCGGAGAACACCACCGTCGACCTTCAGGCTCCCATCCACGGCTCTCTCGTGGGACCGTGGCGGGTGCTGGAGCGGATGGGCTCAGGCAGCTTTGGCATCGTCTACCGCGTGGCCCTGGCGAGCGAGCCTTCGCACACCGCGGCGATGAAGCTGGCCAGCAAGGTCGGAGATCCCCGCTTCGAGCGGGAGGCCGTTCTGCAGTCGCTGGTGTACAGCCCCCACCTGCCGCGCTTCCTCGACGCGGGCGAGTGGGTGTCTCCCGGCGGCTGGCGCTTCCCCTACATCGTCATGGAGCTGGTGGAGGGCATGCCGCTGTACCAATGGGCGAGCACCACCGGTAGGCGCCTCACCTCCCGGCGCGTGCTTCAGCTCCTGGCCCAACTCGCGCGCGCTCTGGAGGAGGTGCACCCGCACGGGCTCCACCGGGACGTGAAGGGGGATAACATCCTGGTGCGCGGTGACGGCACCGCCGTCCTCCTGGACCTGGGAGCGTGCTGGATTCGAGGCGCGCAGACGCTCACCGTGGGCAGCCTGCCCCCGGGCACGCCCATCTACCGCAGCCCCGAGGCCGTGGCCTTCCGCGAGCGCTTCTGGAAGGACGCCGAGGCTCGGTACGAAAGCCGGCAGCAGGACGACCTCTACGCGCTCGGGGTGACGGCCTACCGCCTCACCACCGGGAAGTACCCACCGGAGGCTGGCAGTTCCGGGAAGCTCCTCCCGCCCAGCGCTCTCTGCCGGCTGGACGACGCGCTGGAAGGCCTCATCCTCCGCATGCTCTCCCCCGAGCGTGAGGCACGTGGCAATGCCAGCCAGCTCGCTCTGGCCTTGGAGGAAGCAGCGGCCTCCACTAGAAGGAGCTTGGACGAGCCCCTCCAGTCGAGCCGCTCCGTGCTCCCCACCGAGCCCACCCGCTTCACCGGCGAGTGGGCCTGGCGGGCCAAGGTGGCAGCGCTGCCCTCCGCCGCGGTGGCCTTCTCCGCGCTGCTCGCGCTGGTGGTGGCCTTGCACCCGCCTCGGAAGCGCGAGGAGCCCCTGCCCTCGTATCTCGCCTCGGATCGCGAGGTGGAAGCGCTCCTCACCGCGGACGCGGGTGTTGGCGACCTGGCGCTGAGCGCAGTGGAGCCACACCATGCCGTGATCCATCCCATCCCCTCGCTTGGACGGCCCATGCCCTCCACGCCCTTCCCCAACCAGCGCCGGCCCCCATGCGTGCGAGGTGAGCGGGAAATTCATGGTGCATGCTGGATCGGGCCCATCGGAGGCGAGAAGCCGCCATGCGGCGACAAGCTCTTCGATTACCGGGGCGAGTGCTATTTCGCCTCGTATGATGCTCCCAGGCAGCCCACCTCGAAGGAGCCATGAGCAGGCTGAGCCTCCTCGCCGTGCTCGCCCTGGGGTGCGGCACCCTGAGTGGGATCAGCGGGCCGGGCCGTCGACGATCTCGACGTTGCGGAAGTCCTTGCAGGGCTCCTTGAGGCCCAGCACGTACGGCAGCGTGCGCAGCTCCAGGGACAGCTTCTTCCACAGCTTGCGCGGCAGGCTGGGGGCCAGCGCTTCTGGCTGCGCCGCGGCGAGCTCGTCCAGGGCGATGTAGTGCGTCGCCGTGCGGCCGATGCCCTCGAACTCGTGCTCGAGGGCGCGCGCCAGCGGGTGCAGCCGGGGCTCGAGCTTCCCGAGCACCGCGTCCGTCATCAACACGTACTCGGACAGGGGCACGTCGTTCTTCAGCATCCGGTGCACGAGGATGACGTCGAGCCCGGCCAGCTCCGTGTGGCGCTTCACCTTCTGGAAGGCGATCTCGCCCGCGTGGGTGACGAACTTGAGCTTCAGCTCGCCCACGTTGAGGCAGCCCTCACACTGGCACGCGCGGTCGACCAGGAGCTGCTGGCGCCGGGCGAGGAAGGCGCGGCGGATGTCCGCGATCTGCGGGGCGAGGGCCTGGAAGTCCTCGCCGACGGCGTAGAAGAAGGCCGCGTCCCCCTCGAGCTTGGCGAGCTTGAGCCGGCCCGCGGCGTCGATGAGGGCCTCCAGCAGCTGGGCGACCGTGTCCTGCGCGTGCGCGAGGCTGAAGCGGTGTTCCTTCATGAAGCGGGTGTACCCGCCGATATCCGCGATGAGCAGCAGCGCCTTCTCGACAGCCATGAGCCCCGAGCCTACCGCACTGCGTGTGCGCAGCATACCCGGGAGCTGCGCGCCCGCGGTGACACTCGCCGTGAAGTCCCCGCGGGCCGAGGGCGCCGGTTGACGCATGGCCGGGGCGCTGTCAGAACTCGCGCACGCTCCAACGAGGAAACGCAATGGCCAACGAGCTTCGCTTCGACGGAAGGGTCGCAATCGTCACCGGTGCCGGACAGGGCCTGGGGCGCTCTCATGCACTGCTGCTCGCCAGCCGGGGGGCCCGGGTCGTGGTCAACGATCTGGGGGGCGCCGCGTCAGGCGGGGGGAAGAGCTCGGAGGCCGCAGACAAGGTCGTCGCCGAGATCAAGGCGGCCGGCGGCGAGGCGGTGGCCAACTACGACTCGGTGGAGGACGGCGGGAAGATCGTCCAGGCGGCGCTGGATCACTTCAAGCGCGTGGACATCGTCATCAACAACGCCGGCATCCTGCGCGACACCACCTTCCACAAGATGTCCGAGCAGGACTGGGAGCTGATCTACCGCGTCCACGTGCTGGGCGCGTTCCGCGTCACCCACGCGGCCTGGCCCCACATGCGGGACGCCGGCTACGGCCGCGTCCTCTTCACCTCGTCCGCCGCGGGCCTCTACGGCAACTTCGGCCAGGCCAACTACAGCACGGCCAAGCTGGGGCTGGTGGGCCTGGCCCGCACGCTGGCGCTGGAGGGCGTCAAGAAGAACGTCCTCGTCAACGTGATCGCCCCCATCGCTGGCTCCCGGCTCACCGAGACGATCCTCCCCAAGGAGGTGACGGAGGCGCTGCGGCCCGAGTACGTGAGCCCCCTGGTGGCGGTGCTGTGCCACGAGGAGTGCCAGGAGAACGGCGGCGTGTTCGAGGTGGGCGGCGGCTTCATGTCCAAGCTGCGTTGGCAGCGCACCGAGGGCGCGCGGTTCAAGCTGGGCCGCCACATCACCCCCGAGCTCGTCCACAGCCACTGGGAGCGGATCACCGACTTCGAGAAGGCCACCTTCCCGGCGGACGTCACCAGCGCCATGCAGCCGGTGATGGAGAACCTGGGCTCCAAGAGCCAGGGCGGCAACGAGTTCATCGACGTGGACGCGGCCCTGGGCTTCGAGTTCCCGTCCGTCACGTCGTCGTATGACGAGCGCGATCTCTCCCTGTACGCGCTGGGCGTGGGCGCCGCGAGGGATCCGCTCAGCCCGCAGGAGCTGCGCTTCGTCTACGAGAACCACTCGGAGGGCTTCCAGCCCCTGCCCACCTTCGCGGTGGTGCCCGCGGTGAACGCCGTGCTCAAGCTGGTGGCCGAGGGCAAGCAGGCCCCCGGGCTGAACTACGGGCTGGATCGTGTGCTGCACGGCGAGCAGTACACGGAGCTGATCCGGCCGCTGCCCCCGCACGCGAAGCTGCGCCACCAGGGGAAGATCAAGGACATCTTCGACAAGGGGAAGAACGCCCTCGTCGTCACGGACATCCGCACCTTCAACGCGGACACCGGCGAGGAGCTGGTCCGCAACGAGATGACGATCTTCGTGCGGGGCGCGGGCGGCTGGGGCGGGGAGCGGGGGCCCGCGAGCGATCTCAACGCGCCGCCGGAGCGCGCGCCGGACGCCGTGGTGACGGAGAAGACGCAGGAGAACCAGGCGCTGCTCTACCGGCTCTCGGGGGACTGGAACCCGCTGCACGCGGACCCCGAGTTCGCCAGCGCGTTCGGCTTCCCCAAGCCCATCCTCCACGGCCTGTGCACCTTCGGCCACGTGGCGCGGCACGTGCTCAAGGCCTTCCGTGACAGCGACGCGCGCTACTTCAAGAGCATCAAGGTCCGCTTCGCCGAGTCCGTGTTCCCCGGGGAGACGCTGCAGACGGAGATGTGGAAGGAGTCCCCGTCGCGGATCCTCTTCCGCTGCAAGGTGCTGGAGCGCGACAAGGTGGTGATCAGCAACGCCGCCATCGAGCTGCACACGGAGCTGCCCAAGGCCTCCGCGGCGCCCAAGGCCGAGTCCGCGGCCGCCGCGCCCGCCCCGAGCCAGGGCAGCCCGAGCGCGGAGGTGTTCGCCGCCATCAGCCGCTACGTGGCGCAGCACCCGGAGCTGGTGGCCAAGGTGGGCAACGTCTACCTCTTCAAGCTCACCAGCCCCGAGAGCGCCTGGACGCTGGATCTCAAGAGCGGGCAGGGGAGCGTGGCGCAGGGCGCGGTGGGCAAGGCGGACTGCACGCTGGAGCTGACCGAGGCCGACTTCATGGCGATGACGTCGGGCAAGGCCGATCCCCAGAAGCTCTACTTCGGCGGCAAGCTCAAGGTCTCCGGCAACGTGATGGCCTCCCAGAAGCTGCAGTTCCTCACGAAGGTCGATCCCAAGGAGGTGGCCGCCCCCAAGGCAGACGCGCCCTCGAAGGCCGAGGCGCCGAAGGGGGGCGAGGCCTCCGCCCCCGCCATCTTCAAGGCCCTGCAGGAGCGCCTGGCGAAGAGCCCCGAGCTGGCCGCCGAGGTCGCCGCGCTGCTGCAGTTCAAGATCACCTCGCCGGAGGGCGCGTGGGTGGTGGATCTGCGCTCGGCCCCTGGCACGGTGACGCAGGGGACGCAGGCGGGGGCCGCGGCCACGCTCACCCTGGCGGACGAGGAGCTGCTGGCCCTGGCCAAGGGCTCCGAGGCTGCCCGGGAGCTGTTCATGCGGGGTAGGCTGCGGGTGGATGGGGACGTCCGGATCGCCCAGCGGCTGGGCTTCCTCAAGAATCTGGTCTGACGCGCATCACGAAGGGGAGACGAGCCAATGAGTCGTCGAGTCAATGTCGCCGGTGTCGGGATGATCAAGTTCGCCAAGCCCGGCGCGAGCGAGGAGTACGACGTGATGGCGTCCAAGGCCGCGCGCGCGGCGATGCAGGACGCAGGGGTGGGCTACGAGGTGATCGAGCAGGTCTTCGCCGGGTACGTCTACGGCGACAGCACCTGCGGCCAGCGCGCGGTGTACTCGCTGGGGCTCACGGGCATCCCCGTCATCAACGTGAACAACAACTGCTCCACGGGCTCCACCGCGCTGTACCTGGCGCGGCAGGCCATCGAGGCCGGGGCCGAGTGCGTCCTGGCGGTGGGCTTCGAGAAGATGGAGAAGGGGGCGCTCGGGGCGAAGTTCGATGACCGGGTCAACCCGCTCGAGAAGTTCGCGGACACGATGAACCGGGCGCAGGGCTTCTCCCAGGCCCCGCCGGCGGCGCAGATGTTCGGCGGCGCGGGCCGCGAGTACCGCTGGAAGTACGGCACGAAGCGGGAGACGTTCGCGAAGATCTCGGAGAAGGCGCGCAAGCACGCCTCGAAGAACCCCTACGCGCTGTTCAACCAGACGCTCACGGTGGAGGAGATCCTCGCCTCCGACGAGGTGTTCGATCCGCTGACGCGCTTCCAGTGCTGCCCGCCCACGTGCGGCGCGGCAGCGGCGGTGCTCTGCTCGGACGAGTTCGCGCGCAAGCACGGCCTGACGCGGCCGGTGTACATCGCCGCGCAGACGATGGCCACGGATCTGCCCTCGAGCTTCGAGGAGAGCATGATCAAGATGGTCGGCTTCGACATGGCGGCGAAGGCCTCGCGGCAGCTGTACGAGCGCGCCGGGATCAGCCCGCAGGACGTGGACGTGGTGGAGCTGCACGACTGCTTCACGGCCAACGAGCTGCTCACCTACGAGGCGATCGGGCTGTGCAAGGAGGGCGAGGCTGAGAAGTTCATCTGGGACGGGGACAACACCTACGGTGGGGAGTTCGTCACCAACCCCTCCGGCGGGCTGCTCTCCAAGGGCCACCCGCTGGGGGCGACGGGGCTGGCCCAGTGCACGGAGCTGGTGTGGCAGCTCCGGGGCCAGGCCGAGCAGCGCCAGGTGGAGGACGCGCGCATCGCCCTGCAGCACAACCTGGGGCTCGGCGGCGCCTGCGTGATGACGCTCTACCGCCGCGACTGAGCGCGGCTGTTGCTACAGAAGGGGCTCGGCATCGGGCTCGTGGCTCTTCAGTGCTCTGTCCCGGGTCCAGATGTGGACCCGGTTGTCGGGCTGGTTGTACTTCTCCTTGAGCCGGCGGCCCTCTTCGATGAGGGAGGTGTCGCTGAGCCCGATTCCCTGCACCGCCAGCTCTCGGGCGTACACGTCACAGAGCCGCTCAGATCGTACAGGATCTCCTCTGCGGTGGGCGTGATGATCCAGGGAGTGGCGTCCTCGATGCAGCTCCGGACAGTGGCAGCCAGACGATCCGCCTGCCTCTTTCGCTCGCTGCCGTCACTCACGAGCGCGATGTGGTTGGCCAGCTCGAAAACCACTGGGAATGGCACATAGAGGCGATGGCCGGCGGCCACGGACTCGCTGAAGCGCTGCTTCACTGCTTCGGAGAAGGCCGGATTGAACCGGCCCGGCACCTTGAGCAGCTCGCAGAGATAGCTCGTGTCGATGACGAGCGCCGTCAAGCTCATGACAGGGAGTCCAGCCACTCCTGAGCCTTGGCCTTCTGCTGCTCCTCGAAGCCGGGCATCACGTGTTGTTCGAGGACGCGCCGGGTGACGAGATCCCCGAGGTGCCCACGCTCGAGCAACACGTCCGCGCGCGGCAGCTCGAGCAGGGGGACGAGCCGAGAGGCCTTCCTGGATCGATCCCAGACGCAGAGCACCACACCCTCCAGCTGCTCGCGGCTGAGCCCGTCGAGGGTCGCGGGGTTGTGGGTGGTGACCAATACCTTCAGCTCTCGGCGTTCGCAGGCCTCGGAGAGGGCCTGGGTCAGAATGTTCACCCGGCTCGGGTGCAGGCCGTTGTCGAACTCCTCGATGATGACCCGAGAGCCCTTCTCGACGGTTTCCAGCGCGGAGAGAACGGCCAGACAGCGCAGCGTTCCATCCGAGAGCAGCCTCGCGTCGACGATGGGGCCGCCCTTCACTTCGCGGATGCCAAAGAGCACATCGTTCAGGGGCGTCACCACGAAGTCGAATTCCTCGAAAGGCTCCTCGGGCAGTTGCCGGATGCGCTGGAGGATTCGTTCAAGCGCGGCCCGTTCTTCCTCTGAACCCTTGTGGAGGGCATAGAGCGCTGCGGACAGGTTGGCGCCGTCGCGCGCGAGCACCCGGTTGCCGATGCGCTCGTAGGCGCGCATCAACCTGGGCTGAGGGTCAAAGACGAAAGGAGCGCGCAATTCCCGCCGAATTCTCGCGACCGCGGCGACGACGATCCCGTGATCAGGCGAAGTGAAGGGCATATGCGGACTGATCTTGAGCAAGCCATCGCGGGTGAATGCGACCGAGAGCGTCTCGTAGGCGGACAACAGGGAAAATGTTGCGGACGATAGCTGGAAGGTAAATACGTTGCTCTTCTGGCTGAGGTCCTCATAGCGCACAGACAGATCGGTGCCCTGCAGTTGCCCGCTGTAGATGCGCCGCCCATCGAGTTCGAGATGCTCACTGTGGATACGCGGCTCCGGCAGGGGCTGGACATGGACCTGATAGGCATAAGAGTGCGGCTTGGATGGCCCCTCGCTGGTGAGGGTTCCTCGGAGGCCTAGCCCGAAAGCGCTCTTGCCGGAGCGGGTGCACGCCGCGAGGCCGCCGCGAACCTGGAAGCCACTCGCGCTTCGGCCAATATCCGTGATTTCGGACAAGGGGCGGCCGTGGGCGATTTGCGCCAGGAGCTCGACGCCCTCGATGGCGTTGCTCTTGCCCGAGCCGTTCTTGCCGATGAGGACGGTCAACGGCCTGGACAGGTCGAGCGAGGCCTCCTCGAAGCTCTTGAAGTCGAGAAACTGGTGCACCCACACCTCCAGCCTGGATGCCGCATGGTGTCACGCGTCCAGAGATCTCCAACAAGCTGTCTACCCAGGACTGTTGAACGCTACCTGCGGCATCCTGCCTGCTTGAGCAGCACCGAGGATGCCATGCCCTCTCTGCCTTTGTCGCCATGGCTATGGGGGGATGTGGGGTGGTGGCCCCGCCACGCGAGCGCTCGCCAAACCTGTCTGACAGCCGGAGTGCGCCAGGAGAAGCCTGGCCGAGGAGGAAGCGATGTAGGAGCTGAAACTTCGGAGAGCAACCCTGCG